>DASSFA010000160.1:0-13988 GCA_035694895.1 Rhodanobacteraceae bacterium
TTCGGCGCGGATATCGTCGCGTCGTTGTGCGAACGCCTGCTCGCAGGCGGCGCTCCGGGCCTGCACATCTACACGCTCAACCGCGCACGTGCGACGACGGCGGTGCTGGAGCGATTGCAAGCCTGAATTTTGCGATCCTCCCTGATCGCAGGATCAAGAAGCGGCCGCAAAGTCGCCATCCGTGGCCAGGAACTCCGCAGCTCACCTTTCGGAAGGTCACGCTTTCCGCACATGGCGGAGCTTACCTTGCCGCGATGCGCGCGCTCCTGTTGCTCGCATTGATGGTTCCAGTGTTTTGCGGCGCGCGGGATGCGCAGGCGCAGATCCATCGATGCATCGGCGCACACGGCGAGCCCGTGTTCACCGACCAGCCCTGCGGCTCGGCGGAGTTGTCGGCGAGCCTGGCGAGCGGGTCGCCCGATCACGACGAAGCCGGCGCGGCGGGCACCGCCTCTTCCGGGAACGGATCATCCATCGCGGCAACCTGTCCGCATTCGCCGGAGGAGGTGCGCGATCGCATCGCGGGGGCGTTCGACGACGACGATCCCAACGCACTGGCCGGACTGTTCGATTGGCGCGGCTTTTCGCGCCGGAGCGCCGACGCGCGATTGAAAGACTTCAGCCGCTGGCTGAAGCATCCACTCATCGGCGTGCAGTTTTCCGGCGCCACCGATCCTTCCGGCGCGCAGCCGGACGATGCCGATTACGTGCCTTCCGATCCATCGGCCCTGACCGTGCTCACGCAATCCTCCGGCGAACCCGCTGCGGATGCACGCAGCTTCGGGGTGGTGGAGAAAGGTGGGTGCTGGTGGCTGTCGTTCTGACGCTTCGTCGAGCGGCGCCGCGCGGTTATCATTCGCGTTTTCCCACGGAGCGCCCGCATGACCGCGCAAACCTATCCCGAATGGATCTGGCACAACGGCGCGGTGAAGCCGTGGCGCGAGGCGACGGTGCACGTGATGGCGCACGCACTGCACTACGGCTCGTCGGTATTCGAAGGCATCCGCTGCTACAGGACGCCGCAAGGCCCCGCGATCTTCCGCCTCGCCGATCACCTCAAGCGCCTGTACCTCTCGGCCAAGGTGTACGACATCGCGATGCCGTACGCGCAGGAAGAGCTGGCCTCGGCGTGCCGCGAAGTGCTGAAGGCGAACAAGCTCGAACAGGCGTACCTGCGGCCGGTGGCGTTCCGCGGACTGGGCGGCTTCGGCCTTTCGGCCGATACGCCCACCGACGTCGCCATCGCCACCTGGCCGATGGGGCCGTACCTCGGGCCGGAGGCGCTGGAGAACGGCATCACCGCTTGCGTATCGAGCTGGCAGCGCATGGCGCCGAACACGATCCCTGCCGGCGCCAAGGCCGGCGGCAATTATCTTTCCGGGCAGTTGATCGCGCGCGAAGCGCGGCGGCTCGGGTTCGGCGAAGGCATCGCGCTGGCATCCACCGGTTTGCTCAGCGAAGGCGCCGGCGAAAACCTGTTCCTGGTGATGGATGGCGCGCTGCACACGGCGCCGGTCAGCGCCGCGCTGTTGAACGGCATCACCCGGCACACGCTGATGACGCTTGCACGCGCGAACGGGATCGAGGTGATCGAGCGTGACCTGCCGCGCGAATACCTCTATCTCGCCGACGAGGTGTTCATGTGCGGCACCGCCGCGGAAGTCACACCGATCCGCAGCGTGGATGGCAAGCCCGTCGGCGCGGGCAAGGCGGGCCCGGTGACGCGCCGGTTGCAGGACCTGTTCTTCGGCCTGTTCGACGGACGCACGAAGGACGAGCACGGCTGGCTGGAACATTTATAGAGCGCATCGCGCGCGACGCCGAAGACCGCGGCACCGTTGCCGGCAGGCCGGCTGCTACACCGGCCTTTGGAAATCCAATGTCGCCACCGCACCACGCTCCGCGCGTGGCGCCAGCGAGACGCGCCAGCCGTACAGTTCGCACAAGCGGCGCACGATCGCCAGCCCGAGCCCCGCACCTTTCACGGTCTGGCCTTCGCCGCGCACGCCGCGCTCGAACAAGTGCTCGGCCTGCTCGGGCTTGATGCCAGGCCCGGTGTCTTCGACCAGCACGCGGTCGCATTGCACGCGCACCACCACCTCGCCTTCCAGCGTGTACTTGCAGGCGTTGCCGACGAGATTGCCCAGCGCAACCGCGACCACGGAGGAAGGCGCTTCCACCTCGCAGGCGTCTTCCACTTCCAGCCGGACCGACACCGGCTTGTGGCCGATGTGCTGCTGGTTGGTGTCGATCACTTCCGCGGCGACTTTCGCCACGTCGGTGGTTTCGCCGTCCTGTGGGCCAGAGCGCTCCGCGCGCGAGAGCAGCAGCAGCGCCTGCGTCAGCTCGGTGGACTGGCGCACCGCGCGCTCGATGCGCTTCAGCCGCACCTTCGCCTTCTCCGGCAGCTCCGGGTTGCCCATCAGCAGTTCAGTGGTGGTCGCGATCACCGCCAGCGGCGTGCGCAGCTCGTGGCTGACGTCGGCGTTGAATTCGCGATCACGCGCAATCATCGCGGTTTGCCGCTCGGCATAGTCATCCAGCGCGGCGGCGAGCTCGCCGACTTCATCCTCGGCGAAGTACGGTGCCAGGGGTTCCAGCGTGCCGGCGCGACGCGCGCGCAGGCGCTGCGCCAGTTCGGTGACCGGGCTCATCACCCGCGCCGACAGCCACACGCCGATCAGCAACGAAAGCAGGCACAGCAGGATCACCGTCACGACCAGCGCGGTCAGCAGTTGACGCTTGCCCAGCTCGTCACGGGTGACGTCGTAGAGTTCGAAGACGTCGTAATCCGGAGCACGCCGCACCGCGATCTTGTAGTGATGGACGCGGCCGTCCGGGCCGAGGCCGGACCAGTCATGCACGCCGGTGCCGAAATCCTGCCATGCCAGCGGAATCTTGTATTCCTTGTGCTTGCTGAAGATCCATGGGACCACCAGGCTGGTACCGGCCGGGCGTGTGGGATCGGCGCGCACCTGCTTGACGATGTTGTCCACGTCGTTCTGCAGTTGCTGGCCGACCAGGTGATCCTCGACCGTATTGCGCACGTACACCGCCGCGAACGCGAACAGGATCGCCAGCCCGAAACCGAGCAGCGCATACGAAAGGATGATGCGGCTGCGCAGCCTACGTCGCGACGGCATCCGGATCTACCATGCGGTAGCCGATTCCGTGGCGGGTATGGATCAGCGGCTTGTCGAACGGCTTGTCGATCGCCGCGCGCAGGCCATGGATGTGCACGCGCAGGGAATCCGAATCCGGCAGCTCTTCGCCCCACACGCGTTGCTCCAGATCCTGCCGCGTCACCACGGACGGACTGGCTTCCATCAAGGCCTGCAGCAGCTTCAAGCCGATCGGATTCAACTGGATCGGCTTGCCGTCGCGCATCACCGTGAGCGTGTCCAGGTTGAAGGTGAGATCGGACACTTTCAGCACGCGGCTTTGCGGGCCCTTGCCGCGCCGCGCCAGCACTTCCAGACGCGCGGCCAGTTCCTGCAGCGCGAACGGCTTGGTCATGTAATCGTCGGCGCCGGATTCGAAGCCGACCAGCTTCTGGTCCAGCGCATCGCGCGCCGTCAGCATCAGGATTGGCGTGTGCTTGTGCGCCTCGCCACGGAGCTTGCGGCAGACCTCCAGGCCATCCATGCCCGGCAGCGTGAGATCCAGCACGATCACGTCGAAGTCGTTGACCACCGCCAGGTGCAGCCCGGTCACGCCGTCGCCGGCGAAATCCACCACGTGCCCGTGATCCTCGAGGTAGTCGCCGATGTTGGTCGCGATGTCGTTGTTGTCTTCGATCACCAGCACGCGCATGTCAGGGTCCATCCGTAGCCAGTCATTGGGGGCCGTATTTGCAGACGCGGGGCGATCCGTCGCCACGCCTCATGACAAGCTTAGCCGGAAATGCTGAACGAGGTCGCGCCGGACTGGAAACGCCCTGCGGGAGAGCTGCCGGCTCGGAAAGCGCGAACCCGGCTAATGAAGCGGGCCGCTGCCGAACGCCTCGTCCAGGCTGCGCGGGCGGCATATATGGCTGCCGGTCACCACCTGGCAGCCCGCCCTCGCCTCGATTTCCCTGCCGGCGCTGTCGCCTCGCGGGTGCAGGGTGAAGGTGAAGGTCTGCCGGTAACGGCGGTTTGAATCGATCGCAGGCTGAGCGAATTTCCAGCCGAGCAGCGCGCGCGTGGCCGCCTTGTCGAACACGCCGGCCGGCTGAGCCGTCACAACTGCCGGATCACGAACCGTGCCGTCCGGATTGAGACTGAATTCGATCACCACCTGCCCTTCGATCCCCTGTTCCAGCGCACCGAGCGGATAGATCGGCTGCTCGATGTGGGTGGGCGCGAGCACCTGGCTCACCTCGGACGCGGGCATGGCGTGCTGCCGTATGGGCGATGGCGCGAGCGCCAAGCGGGTGGGGCTGAGGTCCACGATGCGCAGGCCGAGGGCCGCGACGGTGAGTTTGTCCGGCACCCCTCGAGCCGGAGCAGCCCGCGCGACCGGAGTGGGGGACGATTGCACCGGAATGCTGGACAACGACGTGGTGAAGTGCCGGGGCACGAGATTCGCGATCGTCTGCACCGGCATCCGCACGGAAGCCGGCAGCAACGGCGACGTCAGCAGCTGCCGCACATCCGCCGCGGAATCGGACAAATCGCGCTGCAACTCGGCGTGCCGCCAGAGCAGGCACAACAGCAAGCCCGCAAGCAGCAAGGCCGAAACGGCCCCCACCAAGAGCCCCGATTGATGTGCCACTGCGGATCGGCGTTCCGGACGGGTGATCTGTCCTATGCGCTCCAGCAGTACGCCACCGCTGGCGGCAAGCGTCAGGCCGGCGTGCTGCTCGCGAAATTCTTCGAGCTCGACCAGCGCGGTCGCGAACTCGCGGCGGCTGGCACCGGTGATGCGCAATGCGAGCGCATCGCAACACAGCTCGCGCTCGTTGCGCACGTCGCGCGAAATCCAGTGCACCACCGGGTGATAGAACAGCAACGTCTCCAGCACCACCTGGAACAGGTTGGCGAAATGATCCAGGCGGCGCATGTGCGCCAGTTCGTGCGCGAGGATCAGCTCGACCTGCTCCACGGGGAATCCGCTCGACACCGCGAGCGGCAGCAGGATCACCGGCCGGATCCAGCCGACCAGGGTGGGCGTCGTCACCCGTGCGCTGGCCAGGACCCGAACGCCGCGATGCAATCCGAAACGCAGTGCCAATACGCGCAGTCGCTCCTGCCAGACCGGCACGGCCTCCGATGCACGCACGAGCGCGCGCAGGCGCCGCCAGTGCCGCCACACGCGCGTGCTCAGCAATAGCACGCCGCACGCCCAAGCCAGCACCAGCCAGGGCATGGCGGCCACAAGGGCAGTTTGCCAGACCGGCATAGCCTGCATTGCCGTCGGCTGTACGGCGTCGAAGGCGGCGGACACCGGACCGATGCCGGCATCCGCGGCCACGGGCATTGCGTCCGAAATGCGCCACGCGGTCAACACTGGACACAGCGCCAGCGCAAGCAAAGCCAGCATCCCGAACAGATAGCGCGCCTCGCCGCGCGGCAGGCAGCGGCGCACCAACGTGTACAACGCACCGATGAGGGCCGCCTGCCATACAAAATGCAGCAAGGCCCAGCCCACCACCTGTACGGCAATCAGCGCGGGAGCCCAGATGTCCATCAGTGCTCGTCCTTTTCCAGCCGGTTCAGCAGCGCCCGGATTTCGCGCAGCTCTTCGCGGCTGGCGCGCTGGCTTCCCAGCGCGTGCAGCACGAGTTGCGAAGGCGACCCCTCGAACACGCGCTGCACCAGATCGGCGAGGAAGCGCTTCTGCGTTTTCTCCTTGCTGACGGCGGCCCGGAACACGTGTGCGCGCTGCGAATCATCACGCACCACCAGCCCCTTGCCATGCATGATCTGCAGCAACTTCAGCGCGGTCGTGTAGCCGGTGCCGTCACGGCGATGCAGCACCTCGTGAACATCGCGCACGGTGCAACCGCCCCGCTCCCACAGCACTTGCAGGATTTCCAGCTCAGCCTCGGTCGGGCGGGGCAAGCCCCCCTGTTCGCGATTTATCACCATGCCGGACTCCGCCTACTGCTCGCTCGCGGCTGCCCAAGCCTCAGCCGCCTCCGGTCCGTTGCTGAATGGTGGCACTGTGTGTCCGGAGAAATTCCTGTGCACCATTCTGTTCTGCCTGGATTTGCGCATAGGTCCTGCACTTCTTCACCGGCAAATGCGAACCTACCGGGAGTTCGCTCGTGCAGATCAGGCGTTCGCCATCCTTCCTGGTCAGAATCGCATTGATCGTACTTTGATCTGCCAACAGCCGCACCTTGGCCGTAGTGTCCATCTTGTCCACGCTGCCATATTGATCGTACAGGTTCTGCATGTCCGCGAAGCTGCCGTCGAGGGTAGCTCGCTCGCTCTTGTCGATGTACTGCCAGCGCCCGCCCGGCTGCATCTGCTGGTGAATGGCGGCGACGATGGCCTCGAAGTTGTCCTTTGTGTCCGCCTTCACCACCGGCTTGCCGTTTTCCTCGGGAACGACCGTGTTCGAAATCGCCGCCGGCGCGGGTACGGCCGCACCCGGCATTGCGGTTTCCGACCTGGTGCCGCCCGTCTGGGCGCAGCCTTGCAGAACCAGGGCACCAATCATCGCCGCGGAAACCATCCAGCTTGATGTCTTCATCACTCCTGCTCCGTGCAATTGACGCGCGCAAGACCAGAACGGCGCGGGTGGGTCATGCTAGGCACGCCGCGGCACGCTTGTCAACGATTTATTTCGTACTAAATAGTTCGTCAACAACTGACCGTGGAGCCCGGGGTCATTTCAGTGTCATTTCGATGTGGCGGATCACCGCGCCCGCCACATCCACGCCGCTGACCGCTTCGATGCCTTCCAGCCCCGGTGAGGCGTTCACTTCCAGCACCAGCGGTCCGCGCTCGGAGCGCAGGAGATCCACGCCGGCGATTCCCAATTCCATCGTCCGTGCGGCGCGCAAGGCGGTTTCGCGTTCGCGTTCGCTCAGCTTCACCTTGCTGCCGGTGCCGCCGCGGTGGAGGTTGGAGCGGAAGTCACCGGGAGAGGCTTCGCGCTGCATCGCCGCGACCACCTCGTCGCCGATCACGAAACAGCGAATGTCGCAGCCGTTGGACTCGCGGATGAATTCCTGCACCAGGAAATTGGCGTAGAGGCCGCGGAAGGCCTCGATCACGCTCTGCGCGGCCGCACGCTTTTCGGCCAGCACCACGCCCTGTCCCTGGGCGCCCTCGTTGAGCTTGATTACGTGCGGTGTGGGCCCGAGCATGTCCATCAGGTCGGCCGTATCGTCGGGGTTGTCGCCGAACACCGTGGCCGGGAGATCCAGCCCGCACTTGGCCAATCGCTGCAGGCTGCGCAGCTTGTCGCGCGCGCGCTGCACGGCATCCGATGAATTGGGCGTGTACACGCCCATCATCTCGAATTGACGCAACACCGCCGTGCCGTAGAAGCTGATCGAGGCGCCAATGCGCGGGATCACGCAATCGAAATCCTTGAGCGCCTTGCCACCGTAATGCAGGGCAAAGCCGCCGTGCGCGATGCGCATGTAGCAGCGTAGCGGATCCAGCACGCGCACGCGGTGCCCGCGCTCGCGCGCCGCCGCGACCAGCCGGGAAGTCGAATACAGCCGCGTGTTGCGCGAGAGGATCGCGATTTTCATGGCGTCCCGGAGTGCGGGCCTTGTAGCCCTAAGTTAACGAGGCAAGCCATTCGTGGGTACGCGGCCCGCTTTTCCGCCCCCTTGAGTCAGGGGGCAGCCGATCCGCGCTCTTTGCGGATCGGCGGGGGTTGTGGAAGTGCGGGAGCGTCATGCAACGCAATCGGAGATCGCCCTCAAACCTCACGCTGCGAAAAGGTGCCACGGCAAAGCGGGTGAAGGGAATCGAACCCTCGTCAGTAGCTTGGGAAGCTACAGCTCTACCATTGAGCTACACCCGCGTCGCCTGAAAATGGTAGCGAGCCACACTGCATCGGCGCAACGGCGGCTGACCGGATTCTTCGGATTCGCTTACGGCATCGGGTGTGGAAGGCGTTCATTCAGCCCGGCTGGGATGAGATGTAACCGCGCGCCAGGATCCAGCGCAGTGGGAGCTTGCCCCGAGCCAAGCACATCCCGCGGAGAATCCGCCATGTCCCGCATTCGCCTTTCTTTCCCGATCAGATTGCTTCCCGCCGCGCTGTCCGCGGCACTGGTGATGCTCGGATCGGCCCCTCTTGCCAACGCGCAGTATTACGACCAGAACCCCTCCTACGGCCAGGCCGCGCCGCAGGATCAGTACGGCGCGACTCAGGATCAGTACGCCCAGACCGACCCGCCCGACCGCGTGGCCCGGCTGGCCTACATCTCCGGCGACGTCGAATTCGCCCCCGCCGGCGAAAGCGAGTGGGGCAGCGCCGACGTCAACCGGCCGATGATCACCGGCGATCGCCTGCTGACCGGCAATGGTGGCCGCGCCGCACTGGAGCTGGGCGATGCCGCGCTGCGGATCAATGACAACAGCGCGTTCAACTTCCTCGATCTCAACGACACCACCACCCAGGTCGAACTCACGCAAGGCACGCTGAATCTCCGCGTGCGCAGGCTGGGCAACGGGCAGACCTATGAGGTGGACACTCCGACCGTGGCGTTCGTCGCCGATCAACCCGGCACGTACCGCGTGGATGTCGCGCCCAGCGGCAACGGCGCAATGGTCACCGTCTTCGAAGGTACCGGCACCGTTTATGGCGAAAACGGCGTCAGCCGCGAGGTGGATGCCGGGCAGTCCTACCGCTTCGACGACAGCACGCTGGCAAACGTCGCCGTGCAAGGCCTGCCGGCGCCGGACGATTTCGACCGCTTCTGCGAAGCGCGCGATTCGCGCTACGCCAACTCGATTTCGCGCCGCTACGTCTCCCGGGACGTGGTGGGCTACGACGATCTCGACCAGTATGGCGATTGGCAGTCCACACCCGACTACGGCGAGGTCTGGTACCCGACCCAGGTGGCGACGGGCTGGGCACCATACCGGGATGGCCACTGGGCCTGGATCGATCCGTGGGGCTGGACCTGGGTGGACGACGAGCCCTGGGGCTACGCGCCATTCCATTACGGCCGCTGGGTGTATGTGAGCGACCGCTGGGGCTGGGTGCCGGGCCCCGTAGACGTGGAACCTGTGTATGCGCCGGCGCTTGTCGCCTTCGTCGGCGGCGCGGGCTTCTCGGCCTCGATCAGTATCGGAGGTGGTTATGGCGAACCCGTCGGCTGGTTCCCGCTCGGGCCGAGTGACGTGTACGTGCCGCCTTATCGCGCCAGCCAGAACTACTTCACCAACATCAACGTTACCAACATCCGCAACGTCTACGTCAACAAGACGGTCATCAACAATTACTACAGCAATTATGCGGCCGGCCGGCCTTATGCCGGCGCACGCCAGTATGCCTATCGCGACAACCCGCGCGCATTCACGGCGGTACCGCGCACGGTGTTCGCCAGCGCCAAACCGGTGATGCCGGCGGTGCTGCACGTCAAACCGGCCGCGCTGGCCAGGGCGACCGTGGCACCGATCCCGCACGTCGCGCCCACGCGTGCGAGCCTCGCGATCACGCCACCGAAGCGGCCGATCGCGGCGCCCGTGGCCAGGGCGTTCGATCGCACTGTCGTGGCGCGCCATGCACCTCCGCCCCGGCCGGTGCCGTTCGCAGCCCGCGAGAAGGTGATCGCGAAGCAGGGCGGTGCGCCGATTCCGGTCCCGCAGTTGCAGCAGATGCGCCAGCAGCACGCAAAGGCGCAGCCGGAACGCGTGCGCGTGGTAGCCGCGGCGCCGAAGCCGGGCACACGGGCAGCTGCGCCCGCACGGCCCGGCAGGCAACCCGTGAACGCGCCGCGGGAGCAACCGGCCATGGTGCAGGCACCGCACAGGGGTGCACCGCAAGCCCCGCCGAATCGCCCGGCGCCCGCCCCCAACCCTGCCCAGGCAGCCGCGGCGAACCGGCAGGCACAAGCCCTGCGCCCGGGCGAACTGCCCTCCGCGCGCTTCGCGCATCCGGGCCGCGCCCAAGCCCAGCAACAACGCCCCGAGCAGGCGCGGCAGAATGCGCAATCGCAAGCGGCGCAGGCGCAGCAGAACCGCCAGCGCGCCGAACAGACCGGGCAGCAGGCGGAACAGGCACGCGTCCAGCAGGAGACGCAAGCTCGCCAGCGCAACCAGCAAACATCCTCGCAGCAGGCGCAGCAACGCGCCGAACAGGAACGCGCTCAGCGGTCGCAGCAGCAGGCGCAGGAGGCGCAAGCCCGCCAGCGCGATGAACAAATGCGCGCGCAGCAGGAACGTGCCCGGCAGGAACAGCAACAGGCCCGGCAGGAACGGGTCCAGCGGGAAGAGCAGCAGCGCGCCGAGCAGGAGCGCGCCCGCGCAGACCAGCAGCGCGCCGAGCAGGCGCGGATGCAGCAGGAGCGGCAACAGCGCGAGGAGCAGATGCGTTCGCAGCAGGAGCAGCAGCAGCGGGCGCAGATGCAGATGGAACAACAACGCGAAGCGCAGATGCGCGCTCAGCAGCAGCAGAAAGCCCAACAGCAGCGTGCGCAGCAACAGCGGGCCCAGCATGCGCCACCTCCGCCGCCGAAGAAACACAAGGATCACGACCAACAGGACAACGGTGGTCATTGATCCAAGGCCCGCGATGCTCAGGCATCGCGGGCGCTTCGCGCGATGCGGGGGTAAAATGCACGGATGCAAATCGTCCTGAACGGCGCCGCGCGCGAATGCGCGCCGGCCACCACCATTTCCACCCTGCTCGCAGATGCCGGCTATGCCGAGCGTCGCGTCGCGGTGGAGGTCAATCGCGAAATCGTGCCGCGCAGCCTGCATGACCGCTACGCATTGAGCGAAGGCGACCGCGTGGAAATCATCCATGCAGTGGGAGGAGGGTGATGAACGCGCTTCCGCAATCTGCCCTGCACGAAGAGATCGCCGATCCGCTTCTGGTCGCGGGCCGTGCCTACGCATCTCGCCTGCTGACCGGCACCGGCAAGTACAAGGACCTGGACGAGACCCGTCGCGCGACCGAAGCCGCCGGAGCGCAGATCGTCACGGTCGCGATCCGCCGCACCAACATCGGCCAGAACAAGGGCGAGCCCAACCTGCTCGACGTGCTGCCGCCGGATCGCTACACCATCCTGCCGAACACGGCCGGTTGCTACACCGCCGAAGAAGCGGTACGCACCTGCCGGCTGGCGCGCGAACTGCTGGATGGCCATTCACTGGTCAAGCTGGAAGTGCTCGGGGACCGGAAGACACTGTTCCCGGATGTCATGCAGACCCTGAAAGCCGCCGAGCAACTGGTGGCGGAAAAATTCGAGGTGATGGTCTACACCAGCGATGATCCGATCCTTGCCAAACGCCTGGAGGAAATCGGCTGCGTGGCGGTCATGCCGCTGGCCGCGCCGATCGGTTCGGGCCTGGGCATCCAGAACAAGTACAACCTGATGGAGATCGTCGAGAACGCGCGCGTGCCGATCATCGTGGACGCGGGCGTGGGCACGGCCTCCGATGCCGCGATCGCGATGGAGCTGGGTTGCGATGGCGTGCTGATGAACACCGCGATCGCCGGCGCGCGCGATCCAGCGCGGATGGCGCATGCGATGAAGCTGGCCGTGGAGGCCGGCCGCGCGGCGTTCCAGGCCGGACGCATCCCGCGCAAGCGCTACGCTTCCGCATCGAGCCCCGTGGATGGCACCATCGCTTGATGCACGACACAGGCGATAACGAGCAGCGTATCGGACACCCGCGCGCGATCCGCAGTTTCGTCCTCAGGCAGGGCCGCATCACGCCCGCGCAACAGCGCGCGTTCGAGCGGCACTGGCAGCGCTTCGGGGTGGATTACACCGGGCAGCCCCGCGACCTGGATGCGCTGTTCGGAAGGCAGGCACCACACGTGCTGGAGATCGGCTTCGGCAACGGCGAGGCGCTGGCCTGGGCCAGCGAGCACGACCCCGATCGCGATTACCTCGGGATCGAAGTGCACCGCCCCGGCGTGGGCCGGCTGATGAATGCGCTCGCTAGGAACGGCGCGCGCAACGTGCGACTGTGGAATCACGACGCGGTCGAAGTGCTGGAGAACGAGATCCCTCCGGATTCGCTGGACGAGGTGCGCATCTGGTTTCCCGATCCGTGGCACAAAAAGCGCCATCACAAGCGCCGGCTGATTCAGCCCGCATTCGTCCGGCTGCTGGCCAGCCGTGTCAAACTCGGCGGCCTCTTGCATTTGGCGACCGACTGGGCCGACTATGCGCAGCACATGCGCGAGGTGCTGGAAGCGGCATCCACGTGGCGCAACCGCCGGGGAGATGGGGGATTCGCGGAGCGGCCGTCGTGGCGCATCGAGACACGTTTCGAGCAACGGGGTGTGCGTCTCGGTCATGGGGTGTGGGATCTTCTATATGACCGCGTGTAACGCCTTTTCCCATCCGATGCACTGACCGAAGACCGATCGCGCGATGGAGCTGACCCTCACCCCCGACATGATGCTGGTGCTCGGGCTGGTCGGTTTCACCATCGCGATGCTGATCCTGGAATGGGTGCGCGCCGACGTGGTGGCGCTGCTGGTGCTGGTCGTCATCGGCATCACCGGACTGATGCCGATCGACCAGTTGTTCGAAGGCTTCGCCGGCAACGCGGTGATCTCGCTCATCGCGGTGATGATCATGGGCGCGGGCCTCGATCGCACCGGCGTGCTGAGCAAGGCGGCATCCTTCATCCTGCGCCTCGCGGGCGGCGCGGAGAACCGGGTCTCGCTGCTGGTCAACAGCATGGCGGGCAGCCTGTCCTCCATCATCCAGAGCCAGGCGCTGGCCGCGCTGTTCCTGCCGGTCGTCAGCCGCGTGTCGGCACGCACCGGCATTCCGCTGAAACGGCTGCTGCTGCCGATGGCGGCCTGCATCCTGTGCGGCACCAACATGACCCTGATCAGCAACTCGCCGCTGATCCTGCTCAATGACCTGATCGCCAGCGCCGACCGCAACCTGCCGCCGGGCGCGCAGACCATCGAGCCGTTCAAGCTGTTCGCGATCACCCCGATCGGCATCCCGCTGCTGCTCGTCGGTCTCGCGTATTTCGCTTTCGCCACCCGCCGCGTGCTGCCGGAGGAAGAAGAGGAGAAGCCCAAGGTCACGCCCGGCCGCACCGAAAGCTACTTCGCACAGACCTACGGCCTGGAAGGCGAGGTGATCGAGCTGACCGTGACCGCGGAAAGCCCGCTGGTGGGCATGAGCGTGGGCGAAGCGGAACTGCTCACCAACGCGCCGCCGATCCTGGCGATCAAGAACGGCAACGAAGCGCGGCTCGCCCCGCCCGCCGACCAGTTGATCTGGGTCGGCACGGTGCTCGGCGTGCTCGGACCGCGCGAGCAGGTCGCCGAGTTCGCGCAGGCGCAGCAGTGCCGCATCGGCGGGCGCATGCGCGCGCTGGCGGACATGTTCAACCCCACCCGCGCCGGCATTTCCGAAGCGGTGGTGCCGCCATCCTCGCGTTTCATCAAGCAGGAAGTCGGTGCGCTGCGACTGCGCAAGCGCTACGGCATCTCGGTGCTGGCGGTTAACCGCGGCGAACAGGTGTTCCGCGGCGAGGACGTGCGCAAGACCAGCCTGCGCGCGGGCGACACGCTGGTGCTGCACAGCTTCTGGCGCGACCTTCAGCTCGCGGCCGAGGATCGCGACCTGGTGCCCGTCACCGACATCCCCAGCGAAGAACAGCGCCCGGGCAAGATCTGGCACGCGCTGGTCTTCTTCGCGCTGGCCATGGGCCTGGGCCTGTTCACCAACCTGCGCCTGTCGGTGGCGATGATGACCGGCGCGGTCGGCATGCTGCTGGCCGGCGTGCTGAACATGGAAGAGGCCTACGGCGCGATCAACTGGAAGACCGTGTTCATCATGGCCTGCCTGATTCCGCTCGGCACCTCGATGGATTCCACCGGCACCG
>DASSFA010000161.1:0-2090 GCA_035694895.1 Rhodanobacteraceae bacterium
GAGGACGGGACCGCAAATATCGCCGCGGCGGTGGATCCGGATTGGTGCAGCGAGGTTGGCGGCCCCGCCCAGGCGATCGCGGACATCCTCGGCTCGGCGGGCTTTCCTGCATTCGAAGGCTTGCGTGAAACCCGTTGGCACGGCACGCCGCATCTCACCCGCACGCGCCTCGCGCTCGGCGCCGGACGCGTGCTGATCATGGGCGATGCCGCGGGTTACGTGGAGCCGTTCACCGGCGAGGGCATGGCGTGGGCGATCGCGGACGCAGCCGCCGTGGCGCCGCTCGTGCGCGAAGCGGTTGCGCACTGGGACGATTCGATCATCACGCGTTGGAGCGCGCTCCATGCGCGCCACGTGCGCGGTCGGCAGCGCGTTTGCCGCGGCGTTTCGCGGGTGCTGCGCCGACCACGGCTGCTCGGCCCGGCCCTGCTGACCATGAATTTCGCACCCGCCCTGGTTTCGCCGCTTTCCGCATGGCTGAACCGGGATTTCAGGTTGCACACGACGGTGCGTCCGTGAACGCAGTGCGCGTTTGCGGGATCGGCACGGCGACGCCGGCCGGTTCGTTTGCGCAGGAGACCGCGATTCCCCTCGCCGCCGCGCGCTGTTGCAGCAGCGAACGCGAGCGCCTTTGGCTGGAGCGCATCTATCGCGCCAGCGGCGTGCAGCGCCGCGGCAGCGTGTTGCTCGACGCCGAAGACAGTGCCTCCTCCATAGAGGCGTTCTATCCGCCGCGCACTTCGTTCGCCGATCGCGGCCCGGGTACCGCGGAACGCCTCGCGCGCTATGCGCGCGAGGCCGGCAAGCTGGCTGCCCGTGCATGCGAGTCCGCCCTGGGCGACGCGGCGGTGGAGCCGTCGCGCATCACGCATCTGGTCACGGTCTCCTGCACGGGATTGTTCTCACCGGGTCTGGACGCGGAGCTGATCGCGCAACTCGGGTTGCCGCGCCATGTCGGTCGGTTGAATCTCGGATTCATGGGTTGCCACGGCGCGCTCAACGGGCTGCACGCGGCCTCCGCGCTGGCCCGCAGCGTGCCGGATGCGCGCGTGCTGCTGTGCTGCGTGGAACTGTGCAGCCTGCACTTCTGCTATGGCTGGAACCCGCAGCAGGTGGTCGCGAATGCGCTGTTCGCGGACGGCGCCGCCGCCGCGATCCTCTCTCCGGCCGGTGAGGCGCGCCTGCAATTGCAGGATACCGCCAGCCTGCTGACGCAAGACTCGACCGACGCGATGACGTGGCGCATCGGCGACCACGGCTTCGAGATGGGTCTGTCGCTGGAAGTACCGAAACGCATCCGCGCGTCCTTGCGCGACTGGCTCGAGCCGTGGCTCGCTTCGCACGCCCTGCGCATCGACGACGTCGCACACTGGGCGATCCACCCCGGTGGCCCGGAGATCATCCAGGCCGCGATCGATTCGCTCGGCATCCCCGACCAGGCGGGAGATGTTTCGCGCGCCGTGCTCGCCGAACACGGCAACATGTCCTCACCCACCGTGTTGTTCATCCTGCAACGCATGTGCGCGCAGGGCGCGACCGGGGCCATCGTGGCGCTGGGCTTCGGACCGGGACTGATGTTCGAAGCGGCGCTGTTCGATTCGCCGCGCGCATTCACTGCATCAGCGCGCTTTCCCTCACCCGCTTGATCTCGTCGCGAAGGCGCGCGGCGTCCTCGAACTCCAGGTTCTGCGCGTGCCGGTACATCTGCGCTTCCAGCTTCTTGATGAGCGCGGCCGCGGAATGTGCATCGAGCGCGGCGTAGTCGGCGGATTCCTCCGCGACTACGGAGCTCTTCGCCATGGACGGCCCCCTGCGAGCTCGCGATCGACCCGGCGCAGCTTCGCGCGCGCCCTCCATGATGTCGGCGATCTTCTTCTGCACCGACTTCGGCGTGATGCCGTGCTCGAGGTTGTATTCGATCTGCCTGGCGCGGCGGCGGTCGGTCTCGTCCATCGCCGCCTGCATGGAGCGCGTGATGGTGTCGGCGTAGAGGATGGCCTTGCCGCGCAGGTTGCGCGCGCAACGGCCGATGGTCTGGATCAGCGAGCCGGTGGAGCGCAGGAAGCCTTCCTTGTCGGCGTCCAGGATCG
>DASSFA010000162.1:0-2060 GCA_035694895.1 Rhodanobacteraceae bacterium
CTCGCCGTTCCGCGCCGAGCGCGAAATGGCGCGCGCGTTGTTCAACGAGGGCGAGTTCCTGGAAGTGTTCGTGGACGCTCCCCTGGAGATCTGCGAAGAGCGCGACGTGAAAGGCCTCTACGCCAAGGCGCGCGCCGGCCAGCTCGCCAATTTCACCGGCATCGGCTCGCCTTACGAGCCGCCGGAGAATCCCGAAGTGCACCTGCACTCCGGCAGCGAGACCGCCGCCGACTCGGCGAGGCGGGTGATCGAGGCGCTCGGGTTGTAAGGAACCGGCGGGTTACCGGTTGTCGGTTGCGGAACGACGGCAGGCGTTCCGCAACCCGGACCGCGGCTCAGAAATGTCCGGAGAGCGGTATCGCCCGGCGCAGCGTCGAAGGCGTCTTCGGCCAGCCCTTGGGATCGCGCAGATACGGGTGGTCCGGGTAGTTGAGCTTGAGCACGCTCACGGCCTGCTCGGCCAGTTTCGGCCGGCCCAGCAGCGTGTAGCTCTTGGCCAGCACGGCGAGCGCATCGGCCACCTGCGGACTGCGCTGGTAGTGCTCGATGATGTATTCGGCGCGATCGGCCGCGCCGACGTAAGCCTGCCGGCGCAGATAATATTCGGCGATGTTCAACTCGAACTGTGCCAGGCCGTTGCGCAACCAGATCATGCGCTGGCGCGCATCCGGGGCGTAGCGCGAACTCGGGAAGCGCTGCACCAGTTGCGAGAAATCGTCGAAGGACTGCAACGCATAGCCCTGGTCGCGACGCGAAGCGCTGTGCTGGGTCAGGCGTTCCAGCAGCGTGCCCGTGCGATCGAAGTTGATGAGTCCGCGCAGGTAGTACGCATAGTCGATGTGCTTCTGCGCGGGATAGGTCTTGATGAAGCGGTTGATGGCCGAATAGGCCTCGTCCGGCTTGTCGTCCTTGTAGTAGGCGTAGGCCAGGTCGATCTGCGCCTGCTCGTTGTAGTCGCCGTACGGGAAACGCGCGATCAGCCGTTGGTAGAGTGTTTCCGCGGAGCCGTAATTGCCGTCCTTCAGCCGTTCGGTGGCGAGGTTGTAGAGCTTGTCCACCGGCAGCGTGTCGCCCGGGTTACCCTTGGTTCCCCCGCGATGGAAGAACGAACATGCCGCCAGCGCCAGCAACAGCGGCGCGAGCAGGGCGATTTTCAACGAGGAACGCACGATTGGACTGCGCATGAGGAACCCGGGTGCCTGAAGCAAGCGGCGATGATAGCGGAAAACACGGGCCGGCCATGAACAAGGTTCTGCACGCGCGGATTCCGGCGGATGCGGCTGGCCGGCGATTCGACCAGGTGCTCAGCGCCTTGTTCCCGGATTACTCGCGATCGCGGCTGGCCGGCTGGATCAAATCCGGCGCGGCGACGCTGGATGGCGCGCAAGCGGCGCCGCGCCAGCTCGTGCGCGGCGGGGAAGCCGTCGAGTTGAACATCGTGGAGGCGGCCGAGGTCGAGGACGCGCCCGAACCGATCGCCCTGCGTGTCGTGCACGAGGACGCCGAGCTGCTGGTGCTGGACAAGCCTGCGGGCCTGGTCGTGCATCCCGGCGCAGGCAATCCGCGGGGCACCTTGCAGAACGCGCTCCTGCACCACGATCCGCAACTTGTGAACCTGCCGCGCGCCGGGATCGTGCATCGCCTGGACAAGGACACGTCCGGTCTGCTGGTTGTCGCGCGCACCCTGCGCGCGCACGCCGCGCTGGTGGCGATGCTCGGCCGACGCGAGATCCACCGCCGCTACGCCGCGATCGTGAACGGCGTGCCGGTCGCGGGCGGCACGGTGGATGCACCTCTGGATCGCCATCCCGCCGATCGCCTGCGCCGCGCGGTGCGCGAAGGCGGCCGTCCCGCACGCACGCATTACCGCGTGCGCGAACGCTTCCGCGCACACGCACTGCTGCAATGCGAACTGGAAAGCGGGCGCACGCACCAGATCCGCGTGCACATGGCGCACGCGGGCTTCCCGTTGGTCGGCGATCCGCTCTATGGCGGCGGCCTGAAACTGCCGCGCGGGGCAAGCGCCGAACTGGCCGGGGCGCTGCGCGGTTTCAGGCGGC
>DASSFA010000163.1:0-4432 GCA_035694895.1 Rhodanobacteraceae bacterium
GAGGCGCTGCGCAAGGCAGGGCGGATCAAACCCGAATCGGCAGATCGGAGCAACAAAAAATGAAGCGAACGAACCGAATGGCGATTGCACTGCTCGGCATGGGCGCGGCGGCATCCGCCGCCCCTCCGCAACCGGCCACACGCCAGGTGCCGATCACGCCGCCTGCGGCGACCGCCTCCCCGGCCGCCAAGGCCATCAACGAGATGGCGCCGCAGGCAGCGGCCGCGGCAATCGAATCGTGCATCAGCCAGACGGACGCGCTGCTCGCCGCGCTGGACAGGGGCGACTACGAGGGCGCTGAAATGGATTTCAATCCCACCATGCAGGCGGGCCTGCCGCCCGCGCAGCTGAAGCAGGCCTGGGAAGCCCTGCCTTCGCGGTTCGGCCAGCCCGGCCCGCGCGGCGCGCCGCACAACAGCCTGAGCGACGGCTATGTCGTGGTCACCGTCCCGATGCCCTACCAGAAGATGATGCTCGCCGCGCAGGTTGCGTGCGCGGCGGACGGCAAGATCGCCGGCTTCCACGTGATGACACTGCCTGAGCCCGAGCCGGCACCAGCGTCCAGCAATCCCGCGCCCGCGTCCTCCCAGGCCGCAACGCCGGGGCACCGTTGAACAATCCGCTCGCCCCTCCCGGGCCGCCCGCCCGCTGCACGAGCGAAGCCGAACACCGCGCGCTGATCGAGCGCGCGTTCACGTTGGGCGTGCCGCGCGACTACGCGCGCCGGCATTGCCTCCGGCAGGTACGCGAACCGGTGCGGCTGGCTTCGATCGGCATGGACATCCAGCAGCGCGAACAGTGGCTCACGCCCGCGGCGGCCCGCGCATTCCTCGCGATGCGCAAGGCAGCGGCGCACGACAATGTCGAGCTGCAGATCGTCTCCGCGTTCCGCTCGATCGCCTATCAACTCGGCATCATCGAGCGCAAGCTGCAACGAGGTTTGCAGATGGACGCGATCCTGCGCGTCAGCGCGGCGCCCGGTTACAGCGAACACCACAGCGGTCGCGCGCTGGACCTCACCGCGCCTGGCTACGCGCCGGTCGAGGAGGTGTTCGAGCAGTCCGCCGCATTCGCCTGGCTGACGCGCAAAGCCCCGCGATTCGGCTTCGCGCTTTCTTATCCGCGCGGGAATCGCCATGGCATCGCCTACGAGCCGTGGCATTGGTGCTGGCACGCAAGGCTCGCGCGGCAAAACGCGCCCTTGTAGCGCGAGCTTACCCGCGTTTCGGCGGCTGGTATGTTCCAGGAACCGTGCGCGCACCGATGGACAACCGGTTCCATGCATTGATCGTGGCGATCGCCAGCGTGAGGTCCGACAGCTCCTTCTCGTCGAACTGCGCGCGCACCTCTTCGTAGACGTCATCCGGCGCATGCGTGTCGGCAATCAACGTGAGCGCTTCCGTCCACGCCAGCGCCGCGCGTTCGCGATCGCTGTACCACGGGCATTCGCGCCAGGCTTCCAGCGTGTAGAGGCGCTGCTCGCTCTCTCCGATAGCGCGCAGGTCCTTGGAGTGCATGTCCAGGCAGAACGCGCAGCCATTGATCTGCGAAGCGCGCAACTTCACGAGATGCAGCAGCGAAACTTCCAGCCCGCAGCCATGCAGGTATTTTTCCAGTCCCAGCATGGCCTGGTAGGCTCCGGGTGCAGCCTTGGCGTATTCGAAGCGTGCTTTCATGGTGTGCTCCTTGCGTCAGTCCTGTGATCGTTTCACCGGCTTGTCCGATTTCCTGGGCGGATTGGCCGCTTCGCAGATCTTCCAGAGATAGAAACTCGCCAGCGTGCGATACGGCGCCCAGCGCGCGCCGAATTCCTCGAGCGCGAGCGGCTTCGGAAGTTCTTGCATGCGATGCACGATCTGCACGCCCTTGCGGATGCCCAGGTCATGCACCGGCAGCACGTCGGCGCGGCCGAGCCGGAACATCAGCATCATCTCCACCGTCCAGCGGCCGATGCCGCGCACCTGGACCAGGTGGTCGATCAATTCCTGGTCGTCCATGCGCGCCAGTTGCGCCGGCGTCGGCACGATGCCCGCTCGCGCCTTGGCGGCGAGATCGCGCAGCGCCGCGATCTTGTTGCGCGACACGCCGGCCGCGCGGAGCGCTTCGTCGCTGGCGCCTTCGATCCCCGCAGCCGTGATCTTCCTGCCGCGCGGCATCAGCTTCTCGACGCGCCCGACGATCGTCGCGGCGGCCTTGCCCGACAGTTGCTGGTAAAGGATCGCGCGCGCCAGCGCATCCACCGGCTCGAAGCGCGCGGAGAAATCGCGTTCGAGCGGACCGATCTTCTTCATCCACGCGGCGAGCTTCTTGTCTCGCTTGTGGAGATGCGCCACCGCGGCGGCGTAATCGAAACCGCGCGGGATGAGGGTCGTTGTGGCCATTTCAAGCTCCGAACTACAGCTTTGGAACGCGAATCGACAAGGATGGGCACGGATCAAAACAGATCAACAAACCATCCGTGTTCATCCGCGTCGATCCGTGTCAAGGATCCGCTCTTCGAACAAAAGCAATGCCAAGCGCAATCCAGCCGAGGATGAAGCACACGCCGCCGAACGGGGTGATCGCGCCCGTCCAGGCCGGCGCGCCCAGCGCGAGCGCGTACAGGCTGCCGCAGAACAACACCACGCCGACGCCGAGCAACCACGTGGCCGATCGCGCAGGCCAACCGCGCGCGGGCATCTTCGCGGCGACTGCGAACGCCAGCGTGTGCCAGAAGTGGTATTGCACCGCGGTGTGCCAGATTTCCATTTGCATCGGCGACAACGTGCCGCGCAGCGCGTGTGCGCCGAATGCGCCCAGTCCTACCGCACTGGCGCCGAGGATCGCCAGCACGATGCCGGCCGCGCGCGAGCGCAACGCGCTCACGAGAAGGCCCGCCGCACGCGCCGGCGCCGGTGCGCGCGCCAGCCGGCATACGCCAACCCGATCAGCGTCAGCACGATCGGCACCAGCAGGATGTCGATGAATTTCAGGCGCGCGGCGAGCGCCTCGATATCGGCGTTGAGCTGGCGCTGCACGTCGCGCAGCTCTCCCCGGATCTGCAGCTTGCGCTTCATGAATTGCTCGACCGCGCTCTTCTGCGAGGCATTGAGTCCCGGATTGCCGCGACTCTGCAGCGCGGCCAGCCGGTTTTCGGTGTCCGCCAATTCGCGGAGCAACTCGTTCTGCTTGGCCTTGAACTTCTCGTCCGCCGCGCGGCGCAGGTTGTCCACGGTGGTGAACGGACGATCCGCGACCGCGCGGCCGCGGATCGCGATCAGGTCCGACGGGCCGGCCAGGCTGTCCACCGCGTTCACGAAGAAGTCGCCGTTGTTCGCGAATGCGTTCGCCAGCAATTGCCCGAATGAGGGCGTCAACTGCACCCACATCCGGTCCGACAGGATGTCGGTATCGGCCACCAGCAGAACCTGGTCCACGCCCTGCGAGCGCGCGATGTGTCCGGGGTCGTGCCGCTGCGGAAACGCACTGGCGAAGCGTCCGACCGCACGCGCGGCGATGGCATAGTGCTCTCCGCTTGGCGTGTAATGCTGGAGGAGCGAAGTCGGATCCACCGCATCGCGCACGCGTTGCGCGGCCACCAGCATCGCGTCTCCCGAGCTCTGGATCAGCGGCACCAGCCTGGTATCGCTCTTCGGCGCGAGTTCGAAATGCCCGGCACTCGAAACGTTGATCACGCCCAGGGACGCGGTGACCGGATCGTCGTGGTTGAGATCGCCGTCGGAAAAGCCCAGCACCGCCGGATGCCGCAGCGGCGCGGAATCCGGGCTGGGCTGGATGGTCAGCGCGCGATCGCGATCCAGCACCGCCTGGTGCGGATCGAACACGATGCCCCACGCATGGAACAGGCGAGGCAGATCGGAGGCATTCCCGGCGTCGAGTTCCGCATCGGGATCAACGAACGCCACGAGCTTGCCACCGCGCAGCACGTACTGGTCTATCGCGTACACCGCATCTGTGGGCAGCTCGCGCGGCTGGATCAGCACCAGCACGTCGGTGTCCTTGCCGATCTGTTTGAGGGTGTCGGCCTGCAGCATCCGCACGTCGAACAGTTGCCGCAGTTGCTGCAATACCGTCCATGGGCGCTGCGCCTGCCCGGTCGCCGCATCCGTGGCGCCGTCGACGGGCAACCCGCTCAGGATATCCACGCGCGGCTTGCGCCCCTGGCTCAGATCCAGCAGCAGCTTGGCGAGGTCGTATTCGAGGGACGGCTCGCGATCCGGCAGGAAAAATGGAATCGAAGCGGTGCGCCCGCTGGCCAGGTTGCGCGCGGCCAGTCCGAAATACAGCTTCTCGTCGCCGTTGCCACCGGGCATCGCGGTGAGCCCGGCCGCGGCGGCGCGATCCTGCTCCTCCGAATACGGCTGCGGATCCACCACCTTTAGGGTGATCCTCCCGTCCGAATTGCGTGCGATTTCTTCAAGCATGTCGGCCA
>DASSFA010000164.1:0-21766 GCA_035694895.1 Rhodanobacteraceae bacterium
GAGCACGCGCACGAAGCGGAACGGCAGCACGACGCCCAGCGGCGGCTTCACCTCCGGCGGCAGCACCAGGTCGAGCGCCGCGAGGCGCGCTTCGATCTTCGCCATGCGCGTCAATGCAGCAGCGCTGCCAGCATCTGCACGATGCCCCACAGGCTTGCCAGCCAGATCAGCGTGCGCAGGTACGGGATTCCGATGATGTAGACGGGCAGGTAGGCAACGCGCGCCCAGAAATAGATCATCGCGGCGGTCGCTGTCTGCGCGCCGTTCTTGTGCGCGAGCACCACGGCCAGAGTGGCGGCCGCGAAGAACGCGAAGGTCTCGAGGAAATTCCTTGCTGCGCGATCCGCGCGCGCGGCGTGCTTGTTGAGCGGTTCCGTCGTCCCGTCGCGATTGCCCGTGTTCCACAGCAGCCCGCGTTGCCAGGTGCTCAAGCCCACCGCGACCAGCACGTAGATCAGACCGAGCACCACCGACCACCCCAGCCACCACAGTTCGACCGTCATGCGCATCTCTCCAGGTTGCCCGCGCGCAGCATGCACGGGCGCGGGCGCGGAGAAAAGTGCGGGCGAAGTCGTTACATGGTCGCGACGATCCGCCCCGCTTCCGCCAGCACGGCCTTGCGCGCGGCGACGTCCGCGTGCGCGTTGTCGTAATAGGCGGCGACAAGCAGCGGCTTGCGCCGCGGCGGCCAGAGGATCGCGACGTCGTTGTTGGCGGTGCGTCCGGAGCCGGTCTTGTCGCCCTCGCGCCAGTCCGGCGGGAGGCCCGCGCGCAGCGAGTCGCCACCGGTCTTGTTCGCCATCAACCAGCGCGTCAGTTGCTCGCGCGAAGCTTGTGAAAGCGCATCGCCCAAAAGCAGCTTCTGCATGTCGCCCAGCATCGCCCACGGCGTGGTGGTGTCGTCCTCGCCGTTGTGCCGGTTGAGCTCGGGTTCGACATGATCCAGATGCGTGAGCGTGTCACCGAGCGTGCGCGCGTAATGCGTGACACCGGACGGCCCGCCGATGCTTTCCAGCAATAGATTCGCCGCCGTGTTGTCGCTCAGCGTGACAGCCGCTTCGCACAATTGCGCGACCGTCATGCCGGGCGGCCCGACGTGCTGCCTCGTCACGGGCGCGTACTCGAGCAGCACGTCCTTGCCGAACACGATGCGACGGTCCAGCTTCTCGGCGCCCCTGTCCACCTCTTTCAATATCGCTGCCGCGAGCAACAGCTTGAAGGTACTGCACATCAGGAAGCGCTCGTCGCCTCGATACGCCACGCGCGCCCCGCTGCCGGTATCCAGGACGGCGACCCCGAGCCGGCCGCCGCGCTGGTGCTCCAGTGCGGCCAGCCGCGTTGCGGCACCGCGCGCCTGCATCGCGAGCACCCGTGGCGAAGCTGCCAGCGCGATCGCGCCGAATGCGGCGCTTTTCAACAACTCACGGCGATTCATCGAAACTCCTTGCATGGATTGCACGGGTGCCACCCTGGCGCGCCGCCCTGCCCGTTCGCGGCAACGATTGTGGCCGGATACGGGCAAGTTGTAATCGCGGCATGGCTTCGACGGTCAACCGGGCCGGACGGCGGCTCCCTTGCGCTTCCGTCGTCCGTCCCCATCTGACCTGCATCGCGCAGCAACGGAGGCGTCCATGCCGAATTACCGCAAGAACCCGGAAGCGATCGCGCGCCTGACCCCGCTGCAATACCGGGTCACCCAGGAAGCCGCCACCGAGCGGCCGTTCGACAACGAGTTCAACGCGCAGACCGCGCCAGGACTTTACGTTGACATCGTATCCGGCGAACCGCTGTTCACCTCGATGGACAAGTTCGAGAGCGGCTGCGGCTGGCCGAGCTTCAGCAGGCCGGTGGAATCGGCGAACGTGGTCG
The DNA here is from genome assembly GCA_035694895.1 of Rhodanobacteraceae bacterium. Lineage (GTDB taxonomy): Bacteria > Pseudomonadota > Gammaproteobacteria > Xanthomonadales > Rhodanobacteraceae > 66-474. The sequence goes on from DASSFA010000164.1 coordinate 1,870, forward strand.
AGAAACGCGACCTCAGCCACGGCATGATCCGCACCGAAGTGCGCTCGAAACACGGCGACAGCCATCTCGGTCACGTCTTCGACGACGGACCGCGCGATCGTGGCGGACTGCGCTACTGCATCAACTCCGCGTCGCTGCGCTTCGTTCCGCTCGCCGACCTGGAAAAGGAAGGCTACGGCGAGTACCGCGGATTGTTCGACAAGGAACCGCAATCATGACCACCGAACGTGCCCTCCTCGCCGGCGGCTGCTTCTGGGGCATGCAGGACCTGCTGCGCAAGCAGCCGGGCGTGATTTCCACGCGCGTGGGTTACTCCGGCGGCGACGTGCCGAACGCGACCTATCGCCACCACGGGACGCACGCGGAATCCATCGAAATAATCTTCGATCCGGCGCGAATCAGTTACCGCAAGTTGCTGGAATTCTTCTTCCAGATCCACGACCCGACCACGCGCAACCGCCAGGGCAACGACGTCGGCACCAGCTACCGCTCCGCCATCTTTTACCTGGATGACGAACAGAAGCGGATCGCCGAGGACACCATCGCCGACGTGGATGCGTCCGGCTTGTGGCCGGGCAAGGTGGTGACGGAAGTTTCCCCGGCCGGCGAGTTCTGGGAGGCCGAACCGGAGCACCAGGATTACCTGGAGCATTATCCGGAAGGCTACACCTGCCACTTCGTGCGGCCGGGATGGGTGCTGCCAAGGCGCGAGAAGGTGGGCTGAGCGACGAATCCGATGACCGCGTCAATGCGTTCGTCCGCCGGCCGGCTGCGTGCCTTGCATGCCCGGCCCGGAGCCCGCCGAGAGATGATTCGCCACGTGCTCCACGCCCGGAATCGAGGAAATCGCCGCAACCAGCTTCTCTCTTTCCGAGGGCGTGGCCGAACCGGTCAAGGTGACATGACCGTTGCTGACGTCCACCTGCACCTGGCCGGGCTGACCCACCAGCCTGCCGAGTTCGGAACGGATGCGTTCGTGCAATTGCCGATCGTCGGGATGTGCGCCGCGCATCTGCGAACGCATCTCCGCGGTCGCTCCGCGCAGGTGATCGGCAGTGTGCCTGGACGCGCTGCGTGCGAGCCGCCGCGCATCGTGACCCGCGGCCACGGCCTTGTCGCGCACCAGCGCGCGCCGGCGGCGGCCCGTCTGCGGATCGAGCATGTACATGGCGAAGGCTCCCGCCGTAAAGGCGGTGGCGAGTCTGATCAGTTGCCTCATGGCGTCTTCCTCGATGATTGCGCACTGGACCTTCACGATGCTGTCATCGGCGACGGAAATGCCACGCGAAAAGCCCGTATGAAACGCGTGAGACAGAGTGGGCCCGAACGGAATGCTCCTGCTCACCGGACAAAAACGAAAACATGAACAGCACAGGAGAAGTCACATGACGCGCACCGCCGCCTATGCCACACCCGCCGCCGGCAAACCGCTGCGTCCGCACACCATCGAACGCCGCGCACCCGGCGCGCGCGACGTCCAGATCGAGATCCTCTACTGCGGCGTGTGCCACTCCGACCTGCACACCGCGCGCAACGAGTGGCACAACACGCAATACCCGAGCGTGCCCGGCCACGAGATCGTCGGCCGCGTCACCGCGGTCGGCAACGAAGTGAAGGACTTCAAGGTCGGCGACACCGTCGGCGTGGGTTGCATGGTGGACAGTTGCGGCCATTGCCGTCCTTGCCGCGAAGGCGAGGAGAACTATTGCGAGAACGGTTTCACCGCGACCTACAACGGCCCGATGTTCGGCGGCGAGAATACCTATGGCGGCTACTCCACGCAGATCGTGGTGGACGAGAAATTCGTGCTGCACATTCGCCACACCGCCGAGCTCGCCGCGGTCGCGCCGTTGCTGTGCGCGGGCATCACGACCTATTCGCCGCTCAAGCACTGGAGCGCCGGCCCCGGCAGGAAGGTCGGCATCGTCGGGCTCGGTGGCCTGGGCCACATGGGCGTCAAGCTCGCGCACGCGATGGGTGCGCACGTGGTGCTGTTCACCACGTCGCCGAACAAGATCGAAGACGGCAAGCGCCTCGGCGCCGACGAAGTCGTGATCTCGAAGGATTCGGAGCAGATGTCGAAGCACGCCGGCAGCTTCGATTTCATCCTCAACACCGTCGCCGCGCCGCACGACTTGGATGCCTACCTCGCGTTGCTCGATCGAAACGGCACGATGTGCCTGGTCGGCGCTCCGGCCTCGCCGCATCCTTCACCCGCGGTGTTCAACCTGATCTTCAAGCGCCGCGCGCTGGCCGGCTCGCTGATCGGCGGCATCCGCGAAACGCAGGAAATGCTGGATTTCTGCGCGGAACACGGGATCGTCAGCGACATCGAGATGATCGCGATGCGCGACATCAACGACGCCTACGAACGCATGCTGAAGAGCGACGTGAAATACCGCTTCGTGATCGACATGCAGACGCTGAAGGACGAAGCGAAAGTGGCATGAGCCGGACGGCGTGGCGCCCGAAATGGCGCTACGCCGACGCGACGGGCTCCGTCACCGGTGCAATCCCGAGCCGCTTTTCCGCGGCCGCGACCATGGCGTGATAGCGCGGATCGTCGCGCAGGAACTCGAAATCCGGATCGGCCTTGGCATACGGCAGGAACGAGGCCGAGACCGTCTCCAGGACATTGCCGAGCATCGCCAGCGCGGCTTCCTTGTCCTTCAGGTGCGCGCTGAGTAGGCACGCGAAGTTGTAGCGCATGTTCCAGTTGTCGGGATCGATGAGCTGCGCCCGGCTCATGCGCGACTTGGCGCGTTCGCCCTCGCCCAGCGCAGCCAGGGCATACACGCTGTAGGCCACCACCCCGGAATTGTTCGGGTCGCGGGCCAGCGTGGCTTCGGCACGCTCGAGCGCCAGCCCGGCGGCGCTCCGCACGCCGGCCGCATTTCCGAGTGCGGTGAAGCAGCTGATCAGCATCATTGCCGAATTGAGGTCGGCATCCATCAGCTTCAGCGCTTTTTCGTAGAACCGTATTGATTCTTCGTACCGCTTGAGCTGATAGCTCAGGCGCCCTGCGGAACGGTTGACTTCGTAGGATTCCGGATTCTGCGCGAGCGCGATCGCGACTTCCGCACCGGCCGCATCGGCCTGCCCGTTCGCCAGCAGGATAAGCGCCTTGATGGCATGGGCCTCGGCCAGGTTGGGGTCAAGCGCCATGGCTCGTTCCGCGGCCGCGATCCCTTCCTCGCATTTCCCACCCCGCAGGGTGAGCAGCTTCTCGTACCCCACCGCCATCAGCGCCCACGCCTGGGCGTAACGCGGATCGATTTCGGTCGCGCGGGTGCAAAGGCGGACGATCGCTTCCGCGGAGCGCGCGTCCGACTCCTGCCCGGTGATATACGTCTGGCGCGCCATCAGGTAGAGGTTGTGGGCCTCGGCGTTGTCGGTGCCGCGCCGTTCGATCGCCTTCTTCTCTTCCGGCAGCAGCCGCAACCGCAGCGCCTTGACGATCGCCTCGGAAATCTCGTCCTGCAGCGCGAAGATGTCGCTGGAATCGCGATCGTAACGCTCGGCCCAGACGTGATTGTTTGTTTCGGCGTCCACCAGCTGCGCGCTGATCCTCACGCGGCCGCCGGCCTTGCGCACGCTGCCTTCGAGTACATGGCTGACCTTCAGCTCGCGCGCGACCTTGGGGATGTCGACGTTCCTGCCCTTGTACATGAAGGCGCTGTTGCGCGAGATGATCCCCAGCGCCGAGACCTTGCTCAGGTCGGTGATGATGTCCTCGGTGATGCCATCGCTGAAATATTCCTGCTCCGGATCGCCGCTCATGTTGACGAACGGCAACACGCAGATCGAGAAACGCCTTGAATCCGCGGACGCAGGTGACGCCGCCGGAGCTTTCCCGGCCTTCGCCGATTGCACCGCCTGCGTGCGCGCGATCATCGCTGCGAGTGCGCGCAGGAATTCCTGCGCCTGCGCACTGGCAGGATTCTCGCCCCAGCCGTCGAGATCGGTAGTGTGGATGGCGCGTACATCCATCGGCAGGCGCGCCTGTTCGAACCGCACCGGCACCAGGATGCCGCGTTCGGCGGCTTCGCGCGCCTCGCCGCGCACCCAGCGCGAGGTCACCGAGAGCGGGGTCCAGACCACCAGCACGGCTTTCGCCGCGTCGATCTCGGCGTCAATCTGGTCATCGAATTCCTGGCCGGGCGTGATCTCCGGATCCCACCACACCGACCAGCCCCTGGCCTCGATCGCGGCCACCAGCGGTGCGACGCGCGCCTTGTCGGCGCGGGCGTAGGAGACGAACACGTCAGCCATGCGGGTCAGGCCTCCCGATGCGGATCGGCCACAGCAGGACAAGCATACCCCAGCACCCTGCCGGCGCGCAGAAAGCGCATACTTGCGCGCTCGACTTCGGGAACTCGCCTCCGGGAAATGGCCATGCACGAATTGCCGCCCTTCCACCTCGCCTTTCCGGTTGCATCGCTCGAAGAAGCGCGCGCGTTTTACGGCGAGCTGCTCGGCTGCCCGGAGGGTCGTTCAAGCGATGCGTGGGTGGATTTCGATTTCCACGGCCACCAGATCGTCGCGCATCTCGCGCCGGAAGAACTGCGTGCATCCGCCGCGCACGACGTGGACGGCGACGACGTGCCGGTGCGGCACTTTGGCCTGGTGCTGGACATGGATGCCTGGCACGCGCTGGCCGACAGGTTGCGCGCCGCCGGCACGCGCTTCGTGATCGAACCGCACGTGCGCTTCAAGGGCCAGCCCGGCGAGCAGGCCACGATGTTCCTGCTCGACCCTTCCGGCAATGCGCTGGAGTTCAAGGCGTTCGCGGACCGCTCGAAGTTGTTCGCGAAATGAGCTTTTGTTCGTCATTCCGGACGCCGCGTAGCGGCGATCCGGACAAAATTCGTCTGGGACGAATTTGAACGATCGCAGGTCGGCCCGAAGGGCAAAGTCCATGGATGGACTTTGTAATCCAGTGCCTTTGCCGATCGAAGACACTGGATTCCGGCTTTCGCCGGAATGACGATCACAGGCAATTCGCGGCAAGTCCTCACTTCACCAGCGGCAGCGTGATGTAACTCTCCTGCCCCGGCGTGTGGAACACCTTCTGCGTGGCCTCGATGAAATCCCCAGGCTTGGCGAGGAAGATGTTCGGCACGAACTTCTGCGGGTTGCGATCGTAGAGCGGGAACCAGCTCGACTGGATCTGCACCATGATCCGGTGACCCGGAAGGAAGACGTGATTGGCGGCCGGCAACGCGAACTCGTATTTCAGCGGCGCGTTTGCCTGCAGCGGTTTCGGGTCATCGAAACCGGTCCGGTAACGGCCGCGGAAGATGTCCATCGCCACCGCGAGCTGATAGCCGCCCATCTCCGGATCGTCCGCGACCTGGTCCGGATACACGTCGATCAGCTTCACGACCCAGTCGGAATCGGTACCGCTGGTGGAAGCGACCAGGTGCACCATCGGACGGCCGCTGATCTGCACCGACTTCGTCAGCACGCCGGTTTCGTAGGTCAAGACATCCGGCCGGCCCGAGGCGAAGCTCTGGTTGTCCACCAGCCATTCGCGCCAGGTGCTCTTTGGCGACACCTCGCCGATCGCGAGGATCGGGCGTTGCCGGTACGGCACCGGATGCGCGGGGTCGGAAACGTACTGGTCGTAACCGGCGCCGCTCGCGGTCGGCGCATCGAAACCGAGTTTGTCCTGCGCTTCGAGATAAAGCGGCGTGGGCTGGATGCTGCACCCGCTTTCGCAACCGGCGGGCCAGGTCTTGAGTTGTTCCCAATGATCGGCCCCGCTGACATACGCGGTGACCGGCGCGATCTCCAGCGGCGGTGCGTCGTCTTTCAGGTAATGTGCGTGGAAGGGCCGCAGCACCTGCTCGCGGAAATCCTTCGCGGTGTCGGTGGGATAACGGATCGCGCCGAGATGGCTGCCGTCCGAAATCTCCTGGCCGTGATACCAGGGGCCGAGCGCGAGATGCACCATGTCATGGTTGGTATCCTTCGGCGCCAGCGCGCGATAAACCGCCAGCGCGCCGTAGATGTCCTCCTGGTCCCACAGGCCGCCGACCAGCAGCGTCGGCACCTTCAGCGGTTGTTTGGCGAGGATCTTGTCCATCGCCTGGCTTTGCCAGAATTTGTCGTACGCCGGGTGTGCGACGAGCTTCTTCCAGAAGCCGAGTTGATCCATGCCGTGGCGGTCGGCGACCGCACCGGCGGAACCGGCGGCCATGTAAAGATCGTAATCGTCGTGGTAATCGCTCCACCACGTGAAGCTGTTGTAGCGGCTGGCTTCCTGTTCGTACACGTACGGAATGTTCTGCTCGCGGAAGGCGCCGTTGTGGAACCAGTCGTCGCCCATCCAGCCGTCCACCATCGGATTCATCGGCACCGAGCACTTCAGCGCCGGCGCGGGATTCACCAGCGCCATCAACGGCTCGAAGCCGTCGTAGGAAATGCCGAGGATGCAGACCTTGCCGTTCGACTGCGGAACATTCTTTGCGAGCCACTGGATGGTGTCGTAGGCATCGGTCGCGTCGTCCACCGGCGTCGGGTTCAGCGCGCCATGGGCCAGCGGCCGGTTCATCACGTAGTCGCCTTGCGAGCCGTACTTGCCGCGGATGTCCTGCACAACGCGGATGTAGCAGTCCTCGATGATGATGTCGGTCGCGTTGTCGTAGCCCTGCAGCATCGGGCCGAGATGGCCGCTGCCGTGCTTGCTGGTCATCGCGTCCGCGTTGTACGGCGTGCGCGTCAGCAGGATGCCGGAGTGGTTCGCGCACTTCGGCACGATGATCACGGTATTCAACTTCACGCCATCGCGCATCGGGATCTGCACGACCTCGCGCGTGTAATCGAAACCCGCGCCTGCAGGCTCGAAATGCGCCGGAATCTCGCTGGGGTAATCCGGATACTTCGGCTGCGGCGGGCCGGCCCAGGCGGTGATCGTCAGCGAGCCGGCAAGGACGACCGACATCCGCCGAAAAACGCGAACAACGCTGGCAGGCTCCATCATGCTCCCCCGATCACGGCAACGACACGCCATGCTAGCACCTGGCTCGTGCCGCGCCGTCACGTGCGGCAGTGTCAGGCTGCGCGGCAGTGCCGGGCGATGTACTGCGCGTGGGTCGGCATGGCCTGCGCGGCTTCTTCCATCAGCCGCCTCAGGTCCCCGAGGAAACGCGTCGCATCCACCGCCGTGCGCAAATCCACCAGCGGATCGTGGCGTGCGGGCCAGACTTCCTGGCCGATGAACACGGCCAGCCAGTTCGAGTTCTGGAAGAGCTCCAGCGGCTCGGCCACGGTGCGGCCGCCGCTGCGGAACTGATCCAGCTTGTACTGCAGCGTGTCCGGGATCGCCATCGCGCGCGTCTCGCGCCACAGCGGCGCGTCGTCGCGCTGCGTGGCGTGGTAGTGCAGGATCAGGAAATCGCGGATGCGTTCGTACTCGGCATGCGTGATCCGGTTGAACTCGCGCGCGGCCAGAGGATCGAAATCGCGGTCGGGAAACAGCGCGAGCAGCCGCGTCACCGCCGACTGCACCAGATGGATGCTGGTGGATTCGATCGGCTCCATGAACCCGGCCGCCAACCCGAGCGCCACGCAATTGCGGACCCAGAACTGCCGCCGGCGTCCGGCGGTGAAACGCAACACGCGCGGTCCGGCCAGCGCCTCGCCTTCGAGATTGGCGAGCAGCAGCGCGGCAGCTTCGTCATCACTGATGTAGCGACTGCAATAAACCAGACCGTTGCCCATGCGGTGCTGCAACGGAATGCGCCACTGCCAGCCCGCCGGATGTGCGATCGCACGCGTGTACGGCGTAGGCTCGACGGCATGCGCGCTCGGTACCGCCACCGCGCGATCGCAGGGCAGCCAGTGGTGCCAATCTTCGTAGCCGGCCTTCAGCGCGCCTTCGATCAGCACCCCGCGGAATCCGGAGCAATCGATGAACAGGTCGGCTTCGATCACCGCCCCATCGGCAAGCGTCAGCGACCGGATGAAGCCGTCCTCCGCGCGCAGCGCGACGTCCACCACCTTGCCTTCGGTGCGCACGACTCCGCGCTGTTCGGCGTAACCGCGCAGATAACGCGCATAAAGCATGGCGTCGAAGTGGTACGCGTAGTCGAACGTGGACTGCACGTAGCGCGGATCGGCCGCCGGGCGCTCGAACCTGCCGAGCCGCGCGGCGACCCACGCGAAAGCGTAATCCTGCAGCGGCGTGGTATTTCCGTTGGCACGCTCGCGCAGCCAGTACTGGTGGAACGGCACCGCGTCGAACGGCAAGCCAACCTGGCCGAACGGATGGAAATAGCGGTGCCCGACCCGGCTCCAGTTGAGGAAGTCGATACCCAGCTTGAACGTGCCCTGGGTGGCCGCGATGAACGCATGCTCGTCCACGCCGAGCATCTGGTTGAACCGCTTGAGCGGCGGCAGCGTCGCCTCGCCCACGCCGACGGTGCCGATCTCCTCGGACTCGATCAGCTCGATCCGGCAATTGCCCTGCAATGCGTTCGAAAGCGCGGCGGCGGCCATCCAGCCGGCCGATCCTCCCCCGACGATGGCGATGCGGCGAATGCTGCGGTCAGTCATGGCGCGATGGTATCGGGGTTCCGCCCAACCGCATACGCCACGCTCGAACCCGGCGGACGCACCCGGCCGGGGTGATCGGTTCCGGTTTCGAAGAAGGTCAAGAGACCGATGGGATGTCAACGCGGGACATCCCTCGATCGTCACCTTCCTCGCCGACGATTCGTACTGATTGAACGGCGAGGAGTTGGCCGCATCCGCGGCTAACCTGCTCTACGCGGGTCGGCGTCTCAGCCGAGCGCCACATCATTTGTTATGCAGAAAAATGTACCTGACCCCTTTTTCTCTCGTTCACGTTCAAACCATCGGCAACTTCAGCCCCTGCTCCCTCGCGCAGGCGATCGCCTCCGGATAGCCCGCATCCGCGTGGCGCATGACGCCGGTGCCGGGGTCGTTCCACAGCACGCGGGCGATGCGCTTGTCGGCCGCTTCCGAGCCGTCGCAGACGATCACCACGCCGGCGTGTTGCGAGTAGCCCATGCCGACGCCGCCGCCATGGTGGAACGACACCCAGGTCGCGCCGCCAGCGGTATTCAGCAGCGCGTTCAGCAGCGGCCAGTCGGACACCGCGTCCGAGCCGTCACGCATGGATTCGGTTTCGCGATTGGGTGAGGCGACCGAACCGGAATCCAGGTGATCGCGGCCGATCACCACCGGCGCCTTCAGTTCGCCCCTGCGCACCATCTCGTTGAAGGCGAGTCCGAGCTTGTCGCGCTGGCCGAGTCCCACCCAGCAGATGCGTGCAGGCAGGCCCTGGAAGCTGATGCGCTTCTCCGCCATGTCCAGCCAGTTGTGCAGGTGCTTGTCGTCGGGGATCAGTTCCTTGACCTTGGCGTCGGTCTTGTAGATGTCCTCCGGATCGCCGCTCAATGCAACCCAGCGGAACGGGCCGATGCCACGGCAGAACAGCGGACGCACGAACGCGGGCACGAAGCCGGGGAAGTCGAACGCGTTCTCGCAGCCTTCGTCGTAGGCCATCTGGCGGATGTTGTTGCCGTAGTCGAACGTCGGGATCCCCTGCGCGTTGAACGCCAGCATCGCCTCGACGTGTTTCTTCATGGACTGCTTGGCGGCATCGCGCACCGCGTCCGGCGAGCTCTTGCGGCGTTCGAACCATTCTTCCAGCGTCCAGCCCTGCGGCAGGTAGCCGTTGACCGGGTCGTGCGCGGAAGTCTGGTCCGTCACCGCATCCGGCCGCACCCCGCGCTTCACCAGTTCCGGCAGCACGTCGGCGGCGTTGCCCAGCAGCGCGATGGATTTCGCCTCGCCCGCCCGCGTGTATTTCGCGATGCGCGCCAGCGCGTCGTCCAGGTCCTTCGCCTGCTCATCCACGTAGCGCGTCTTCAGGCGGAAGTCGATACGCGACTGCTGGCACTCGATCGTCAACGAACTCGCGCCGGCCAGCGACGCCGCCAGCGGCTGCGCGCCGCCCATGCCGCCCAGGCCCGCGGTCAATATCCACCGCCCTTTCAGCGAACCGCCGTAATGCTGGCGACCCATTTCGACGAAGGTTTCGTAGGTGCCCTGCACGATGCCCTGGCTGCCGATGTAGATCCACGAGCCCGCGGTCATCTGGCCGAACATCATCAGGCCTTTCCTGTCGAGCTCGTTGAAGTGCTCCCACGTCGCCCAGTGCGGCACCAGGTTGGAATTGGCGATCAGCACGCGCGGCGCGTCCGGGTGCGTCTTGAACACGCCGACCGGCTTGCCGGATTGCACCAGCAATGACTCGTCGTCGTTCAGCTCGCGCAATGAACGCAGGATCGCGTCGAAGCATTCCCAGTTGCGCGCGGCGCGGCCGATGCCGCCGTACACCACCAGCTCCGCCGGGTTCTCCGCCACTTCCGGGTCGAGGTTGTTCTGGATCATCCGGAACGGCGCCTCGGTGAGCCAGCTCTTGCACGTCAGTTGCGTGCCTCGCGGCGCGCGCACGATGCGCGCGGTGTCGATGCGGGTGGGGGCGTTCATGGGACAACTCCTGCAAGGCGGGCCGATCCGCGATTATAGTCATGTGATACGGGCCGATTGAGGTGCACATGGACGCCGACTTCTGGCTGCAGCGCTGGCGGGAAGGCCGCACCGGCTGGCATCGCGATGCGGTGATGCCGCTGCTGGAACAGCATTGGCCGGCGCTCGAGGTGCCGCGCGGCACGCGCGTGCTGGTGCCGCTGTGCGGCAAGTCGCTGGACATGCCGTGGCTCGCATCGCAGGGCTTGCGCGTGCGCGGCGTGGAACTGGCACCGCTGGCGATCGAGCACTTCTTCGCCGAGCACCACCTGTCGCCGAAGACGCGCGAGTTGCCTTACGGAACGCACTACGACGCGGGCGAGATCGAGCTCATCCACGCCGACATTTTCGAAGTGGATGCGGCGCAGTTCGCGAATTGCGGCGCGATCTACGATCGCGCGGCGCTGATCGCGCTGCCGCCGCCGATGCGCGAGCGCTACGCGCGCGCGGTGTACGACGCCCTGCCAATCGGCTGCCGGGGCCTGCTGATCACGCTGGAATATCCGCAGCACCAGATGCAGGGGCCGCCGTTCTCGGTGGAGGAGCGCGAGGTACATCGCCTGTTCGGCGAACGCTGGGACATCGACCCGCTGGAGCGCCGCGACATCCTCGATTCGCAACCATCGTTCTCCGAACAGGGCGTCACGGCGCTGCACACGGCCGTGTACCGGCTGAGCCGTGCGCGCTGAGCGCGATGGCGAATCCGGGGTTCACCCTTGACGCGGTCGTGCAGAGGCGCTGTGGAAGATTGCATGAGCTTATGCAAACCGCGTCGGGCCGTTCGCTCCCTGTAATGTGGCTGGCCTGCGCCCTGGCGCTGGCCGGCTGCGCCGCCCGCGTGCCCACGCGCGCGGTGCAAACCGTTGCACCGGTTGCGAGTCCCGCGGTCGCTAAGACCGCACCGGTTGCGGTCATCCTGATCTCGATAGACGGCTATCGCGCCGATTACCTGCAACGCGGCCTGAGCCCGAACCTCGTGATGCTGGCGCAACAGGGCGTGCGCGCGCGATGGATGACGCCCTCGTTCCCGACGCTGACATTTCCGAATCACTACACGCTCGTGACCGGACGTTATCCGGACCATCACGGCATCGTCGCCAACGAGATGGAGGATCCGGCGATCCGGCCCGACCACCATTTCACTCCCTCCAATCGCAAGGCGATCACCGATCCGCGCTGGTGGGACGGCGCCACGCCTCTGTGGGTGAGCGTGCAACAGCAAGGCGGACATGCCGCGACGATGTTCTGGCCCGGTTCCGAAGCCGCGATCCACGGCGTGTCGCCCGATCGCTGGGTGCCGTTCGATCCGAGTGTCAGCGCCAGTGCGCGTGTGGACCGGGTGCTGCACTGGCTGGATCTTCCGATATCGCAACGGCCGCGATTCATCACCCTCTATTTCGGCGCGGTGGACCGGCAGGCGCATCGGCACGGACCGGATTCGGCGCAGGTCGACGCCGCGTTGCGCGACACCGATGCCGCGGTCGGCCAGCTGATCCAGGGCTTGCGGCAACGCGGCCTGTTCGACCGCATGGACATCGTGGTCGTTTCCGATCACGGCATGGCGGCGGTGCGCGGCAGCCATCGCGTGTATCTGGATGCGCTGGTGAATCCGAAGCACCTGCGATTCAGGACACTCGGCGCGGTCGCGGGCATTGACCCCTCGCCCGCTTTCGCCGCGCGCATCGAGCACAGGTTGCTCGCGGCCCACCCGCACATGCGGTGCTGGCGCAAACGGGACATTCCGGCCCGCCTGCATTACGGAAGCAATCCGCGCGTGCCTGCGATCGTGTGCCTCGCGCAGACCGGCTGGCTGATCACCACGCGCGAGGCCAAGGCCAGGGACGAATCGCCCATGCGCGGCGCACACGGTTACGACAACGCCGACCCGCTGATGCGCGCGCTGTTCGTGGCGGAGGGCCCCTCGTTCCGGCGCGGCTACGTCGCGCCGCCGTTTCCGAACGTGGACGTCTATCCGCTGCTCGCGCACCTGCTGCGGGTCGCTCCGGAGGAGAACGACGGCAATTACGCAGCGGTCACCGACATGCTCGTGCCCGGCGCGCGCTGATTCAGCCGCGCAGCGTGCGCATTGCCGCTTCCGGGTAACGCGCGCCCGCCGCCGCGTCACGCGGGAAGATCCCGTCGCTCGTGGCGAGGTCGCCATCGGAGAGCGTGACATCCAGCGCACCGAGATTCTCGTCCAGATATTTGACGCGCTTGGTGCCCGGGATCGGCACGATGTGCTCGCCCTGGGCCAGCACCCATGCCAGCGCGAGCTGCGCGGGCGAACAGCCTTTGGCCGCGGCGAGTTCGTGGACCTTGTCCACGAGCGCGAGATTCTTCGAGAAGTTCTCGCCCTGGAAGCGCGGATTGTTGCGACGGAAATCGTCCGGACCGAAATCGTCGGGGCTCCTGATCGCGCCGGTCAGGAACCCGCGCCCGAGCGGCGAATACGGCACGAAGCCGATGCCGAGCCTTTCGCAGGCCTGCAGGATCCCGTCCTCGGGATCGCGCGTCCACAGCGAGTATTCGCTCTGCACCGCCGTGATCGCATGCACATTGTGCGCGCGCTCGATGGTTTGCGCGGACGGTTCCGACAAGCCCAGGAAGCGCACCTTGCCCGCGCGCACCAGGTCGGCCATCGCCCCGACGGTCTCCTCGATCGGCACGCTGCGGTCCACCCGATGCTGGTAATACAGATCAATGTGATCCACGCCCAGACGCTTCAGGCTTCCGTCGCAGGCAGCGCGCAGGTATTCGGGCCGGCCACTGATGCCGCGCTTCGAGGGATCGTCCGGATCACGCACGATGCCGAACTTGGTGGCGAGGAACACCTCGTCGCGGCGGCCACGGATCGCCTTTCCAACCAGCTGCTCGTTGGCGCCGCTGCCGTACATGTCGGCGGTGTCGAGGAAGTTCAGGCCGGCATCGAGCGCGTGCTGGATCGTGCGGATGGATTCGGCGTCGTCGTGCACGCCGTAGAACTCGCTCATGCCCATGCAGCCGAGGCCGATGGCGGAAACGCGGGGACCGCGCGGACCGAGTGTGCGTGTTTGCATGCTGAACCTCCCTTGATGCGGCGGCCCTGGAACCGCTTGACGCAGAACGGACATCCGCCAAAACTGGTGGTGGTTCTGCAATCTGGAGCCCGCGTGCGCGGCTATCAAGTCCCGGCGGCCATCCTCGCAAGCGTGACGGCGTTGTTTGCATGCGACAGCTCGCACAGGAATGCCGACGTCACCGTCGGCATCGCGCCAGGCGAATCCGCAAACCGGCAGGTGCTCGAAAGCGCGGCGTTCGGTTTCCGCATCGAGTATCCGAAGAGCTGGTCGGCGCGGCGCGGATTCCGCGGAAGCTATCTGGCGAACGACACCTGGAAGACCTACGCCGCGCCTGATTCGCAGGGCACGCCGATCGCGGCGCTGGTGGTGCCCGGCTCCAACCGCGTCACCGAGGCGGAACTGCGTATCGGCGTGAGCCGCGCGCCGGCGGAAGTGCGGTCCTGCTCCACGCCGCCTTCATCGGCTCGTTCCGGCAGCACGGAACTCGAGCGGATCGACGGGGCGGATTTCAGCAAGTTCGCCGCGAGCGATGCGGCGATGAACCATTATCTCGACGTGCACGGCTACCGCGCCGTGCACGAAGGCGCGTGCTACGCGCTGGACCTGCTGGTGTACGGCGTGAATCCAGCGGTCTACGATCGGCCGCCCACGCCGCCGTTCTCGAAAGACCAGGCGTTTGCAGCCATGCACGAGGTGCTGCGGAGCTTCCACTTCACCCGTTAGGCGACCGCATCTTCGCGCTGCAAAGGCAGGCGCAGGACCACGCGCAGCCCGCCGCCTTGCGCATTCTCGGCGCGCACCTCGCCGCCGTGCGCCTTGGCGACGCGCTTCACCAGGGTCAGTCCCAACCCTTGCCCTTCCGCGATCTGGGCGTTGCTGCCGCGGAAAAACGGACGGAACAGCAGGTCGAGTTCGTGGGCGGGCACGCCCGGGCCATGGTCGCGCACCTCGATGACCGCGTGCTCCGCCTCGGTACCCAGCCCGATCCACACGCGCCCGCCCTGCGGGCTGAACTTGATCGCGTTGGCGATCAGGTTTTCGACCGCGCGGCGCAGCAGCACCACGCTGCCGTCGACGACCGGTTCGCTGCCGTGCGTCAGCCGCAATTCGACCTGCCTGCCGTCGGCGGCCACGCGCATCGTCGCCACGCACTCTTCGAGCAGCAGCCCCAGTTCCACCGGCTCGCGTTCCATGCCCGGGAGGTCGCCTTTCAGTCTCGCCAGAGCGAGCATTTCACCCGTCATGCGATCCAGCCGCGCGATCTCGCGCTCGGCTTGCAGGAAGTGCGTTTCCGCTTCCGCGGGCGTGGCGCTGTGCCGGGCGAGCTCGAGGATGACGTGCAATCTCGCCAGCGGCGAGCGCAGTTCGTGCGAGAGATCCTGCAGCACGCCGCGGTCATGTGCGACCAGCGCCTCGATGCGCCCGGCCATCGCATTGAAGTCGCGCGCGAGCTGGCCGAGTTCGTCGGGGCGATCCCAGCGCCCGTCCACGCGCGCCGCCAGTTCGCCGCCGGCGAATCGCTGGGCCGCACCACGCAACGCTTCCACCGGCTGCGCCACGCTGCGCGCCACCCACCATCCCGCAAGCCCGATCAGCAGCAGCGAAAGCAGCAGCTCCACCCCGAGCAGGATTTCCAGGCGCGTACGGTGCGGCAGGCGCGAATGCGCGAAAGCGAAGCCGACGAACTGGCGTGTTTGTCCGGCGGTCCCGGCAAGTTGCTGGACGGAAACATAGGCGCCCGGCCACGGCCGCAGCAGCACGTCGCGCCCGCTGTCCAGCCAGTGCGGCAACATGCGCCGCGCCCTTGGCGGCAGATCGAGCGGTTGCAACTCGCGCCCGCCCTGATAGAGCGTCCCCTGCACGCCTTCGCGACGGACCCCCTGCATCCAGCGCTGCAGGGCCGCGGCTCCGCCCGCCTCGTAGGCCTCGTTGGCCTGTTGCGCCAGCGTGCTCCAATTGATGTCGCGCGTGGTGGTGTATTCGATGAAGTAACGCGTGATGACGCCGCCCAGCACGAATACCAGCAGGTTGGCCACGCAGAACCAGACCAGCAATCGCCAGAAGAGCGGGCTCCTGAACGGGCTCACGCGCCCACCGTCATCACGTAGCCTGCGCCGCGCACGGACTCGATGCGCGGCGATTCCGCGCCGGCCTGCTTCAGCTTCT
The DNA here is from genome assembly GCA_035694895.1 of Rhodanobacteraceae bacterium. GTDB lineage: Bacteria > Pseudomonadota > Gammaproteobacteria > Xanthomonadales > Rhodanobacteraceae > 66-474. The sequence goes on from DASSFA010000164.1 coordinate 17,658, forward strand.
GCCGCAGCCGGCTGACATGCACGTCGATGCTGCGATCGAAGCGCTCCAGTTCGCGGCCGAGCGCCGTGCGCGACAGCGTGGCCTTGTCTATCACCTCTCCGGCACGCTGCGACAACGCGAACAGCAGCGCGAATTCCGCGCCGGTCAACGGCAGCTCGTTGTCGCCCGCGAATGCGCGCCGCTCTCCCGGCAGCAGGCGCAGGTCGCCGACATGCAGGTCGCCCGCCGCGGCGAGCGTGTGTCGCCGCAATTGTGCGCGAACGCGTGCCAGCAGTTCGCGCGGCAGGCAGGGCTTGGCGAGGTAATCATCGGCGCCCAGTTCCAGGCCGATCACGCGATCCACCGGTTCGCCGCGCGCGGAGAGCATGATCACCGGCAGGCGATGCTGCAGGCGCAATTCGCGCAGCGCTTCCAGACCGCTCTGACCCGGCATGCTGATGTCCAGGATCAGCAGGTCGGGACGCTGCGCCGGATCCGACAGTCGCGCCAGCGCGGCGGCCGCGTCGTGCACGTAATCCACGTCGAACTGCTCGCGGCGCAGATACTCGGCGAGCAGTTCGCAGAGCTCGCGGTCGTCGTCGACGATCAGGATGCGTGGCATGCGCATAGAGTGCCTGCACAAGCTGACTCGCGGCTGCACGATCGCGGCCGCTTTACCCTTCTTTACCACGTGCGCACGATCTTCAACACGGCGGCGTTATCCAATGTCCGCAAAGGCTCGATCCGCGAGCCTCCTGGAGCAACGAAATGCGCAAGACCCTGCTTTCCCTTTTCGCTGCCGCAGCGATCGGCGGTTCCTCCCTGGCGCTGGCCGCGGCCGGCGGCGGCATGGGCCACGGCTGGCACGACGGTCGCCACGGCATGATGGCGATGCGCGCGCTGAACAAATTGAATCTCAGCGACGCACAACGTGATCAGATTAAGCAGCTCGCGAAACAGGACTTCGAACAGCTCAAGCCACGGATGCAGGCGGTGCGCCAGCAGCGCAAGGCATTCGGATCCATGGACCCGAATTCGGCCGGCTACCAGGCCGCGGCCGGCAATCTGGCCAGGGCCGAGGCCGATCTCGCGAGCGCACGCGTGATGCAACGCGCGGCACTGCGCGCGCAGATCTACAACGTGCTGACCCCGGCGCAGCGTTCGCAATTGGCGGCGATGCGCGCGCAACGGCAGGCCCGCATGCAGCAGTGGAAGGAGTTCCAGGCGCAGCATCCGCTGCCGGGCAGCAACTCTTCCTCACAGTAAATCGTGCCGTTCGCGCTGAGCGTAGCGAGCAAGGCGAGCGGAGTCGAAGCGCCCTTCGGCTTCGGTTCCATCTTCATCCGAAGATGGACCTACGCTCAGGGCGAACGGAGTTTCGAGTCACGATATCTTGTGATCCTTTCCACGCAATCGCGATAACGCATCGCGATGCCCTCTTCGTCGCGGTGGCGGGAATCGCGCACGATCCATTCGCCATTGACCATCACGTCGCGCACCAGCGGCACGTTGCCGGCGAAGATGAAGCTGTCCAGCACGTTGCTTTCGTCGCGTGCGGCGAGCAAGGGCGATTGATCGTCCAGCACCAGCAGGTCCGCGCGCGCACCTTCGCCGAAAGGCGCGATGCCCGAAGCCTGCGCGCCCCCCCGCAGGGCGGCTTGCCACAGGATTTCGCCGACGCTCGCCCCCGCCGCGCGCGCGGCGATGTTGCGTTGGCGCGTGATCAGGCGTTGGCCGTATTCCAGCCAGCGCAGTTCCTCGACCGGGGATACCGAAATGTGCGAATCCGAACCGATACCCAGCGCACCGTTCGCATCCAGGTAACCGGCCAGGGGGAACAGACCATCGCCGAGATTGGCTTCGGTGGTCGGACACAGCCCTGCGACCGCGCCGGATTTCGCGATGGCCGCCATTTCGCCGGCATCCAGGTGCGTGGCGTGCACCAGGCACCAGCGCGCATCCACGTCCGCGTGATCGAACAGCCAGCGCACCGGACGCGCGCCGCGCATCGCGACGCACTCCTCGACCTCTCCGGTCTGTTCGGCGATGTGGATGTGGATCATTCCGCCACGCGCAAGAGGGGACGCCAGCACCTCGCGGAGCGCGTATTCCGGTACCGCGCGCAGCGAGTGCAGCGCGACGCCGACGCGCAGCATCGGTGATTCGAGCGCGCGCAACGTTCCGAGCACGCGTAAATACGATTCGACGTCCATGCCGAAGCGGCGTTGGCGCTCGCCCAGCGGGCGTCCGTCGAAGCCGCCCGTCATGTACAGCACCGGCAGCAAGGTCAGGCCGATTCCGGCTTCCTTCGCGGCTTCGACGATGGCCAGCGACATCACCGCCGGATCGGCATATGGCTTGCCGTCCGGTGCGTGGTGCAGGTAATGGAATTCGCACACGTGCGTGTAGCCGGCCTTGAGCATCTCGACATACAGCTGCGCGGCGATCGCGCGCAGATCGTCGGGATCGATCGCGGAGGCGAACGAATACATCGCCTCCCGCCAGGTCCAGAAGCTGTCCCGGGCGGAGGACGAGCCGCGACGCTCGGCCAAGCCCGCCATCGCACGCTGGAATGCATGCGAATGCAGGTTCGGCATGCCGGGCAGCACGAAGCGGCCGGGATGCCCGCCGCTTTCGGAGGTATCCGCGGCAGGTGCCGCGATTCGGCCATGCTCCACCCGCAGCCTGGCCTGGCGCGACCAGCCGGCCGGCGTGAACAGATGATCCGCGTGAAATTCGCCCTGCATGACCACTCCCGTTTGCACGCGCAGGCTAGCGTCCAGGAAACCGCCGCGCCAGCATTCGGGCCCGGTCAGCCCGACTCGTTGCCGTCCGGAACATTCTTTCGCTTTGCATCGTGCCGGCGGTCGCGCCACCAGCGCAGCAGCCCGTACGACAGCCGCACCTTCTCCTCGCCCACCGGCAGGTCGGCGCGCGCGAAGATCCAGGACGATTTGGAATATGCGATTTGTTGTTCCGGATAAACGCTGCGATGGCCGATGATCAGGTAGGCGGCCACGCAGGCACCTGCGACGTAAAGCGTCGAATCGGCGCCGAACAGTTCCACGCCCATGAGGATCGCCGCGATCGGCGCATTGGATGCGGACGCCACCACTGCGACCAGGCCCACCGCGGCACCCAGCGCCGCCTGCAAGCCGAGCAGATGCGCGAACGCGCCGCCCATGACCGCGCCGATCACGAACTGCGGCGTGACGATGCCGGCGTAGAAACCCGAACCCAGCGTGATCGCCACCAGCAAGGCCTTCCAGAGGAAGCCGAGATACGGCATCGGTTGCCCCTGCAGCGCCCGATCCATCATCGGCAGGCTCAGCCCCAGATAGTCGGTGGGGATCGCAAGGATCAGGATCGCCAGCAGCACGCCGCCCAGCAATGGCAACAGCGGCGGCCAGAGTGAAAACGTCGTGCGCAATTGCGCGAACACGCGTCTGACGGCCTGCAACAGCTCGACGAAGAGCCAGGCCGCGGCGCCGCAGAAAATCCCGATCACTACCGTCTTCAGGAACAGCAGTTCGGTGAAGTCGCCGGCAAAGGTGATGTGGTACACGGGATACGGCACGCCGAGATGGCGGCTGACCTCGAACGCGGTGACGCCGGCGACGATGCCGGGGAACAGGAAATCGTGGCGGATGCGGCCGATCGCCAGCATCTCCACGCCATAGATCGCGCCCGCGACCGGCGTGCCGAACACGCTCGCGAAACCCGCGCTCACGCCGCAGGCCAGCAGGCGCTTGCGCATCTCCGGATTGAGGTGCAGCACGCGGCCGATCCCCGCCGCGATGCTCGCGCCGATGTGCGAGCACGGGCCTTCCTTGCCGCCCGAGCCGCCGCAGCCAAGCGTGACCAGGGCCGCCAGCGGCTTGATCCAGAAGGTTCGGAACGGCATGCGGCCGTGCTGTTCGTTGACCGCGACGATCGCGTTGTCGCGGTAGCCGCTGCGGCTCAGGCGATAGCCGTAATGCAGCAGCAGGCCATTGGCGAATCCGCCGATCGGCAGCAGGCTCATCTGCAGCCACAGCGGCGCGGCGTACGCGCGGCCGGCGGTGGCGAACAGGGCGCGCAGGAACAGGGTGCAGCCGCCGCCGATCACTGCGCCCGTGAAGATGGACAGC
>DASSFA010000165.1:0-6041 GCA_035694895.1 Rhodanobacteraceae bacterium
CCCCCGCATCTGGCAAATGAGTGGCATCATCCGCGCATGGACACGCCCGCCGCATCCAATCCCATGGTCGCCAACTGCGTCGCCTACGACGCTCGCGGCAACCGGCTGCGCAACATCACGCTGGACGAGATCAGCGACGTACTGGCCGAGCCGGACACTTTCGTCTGGGTCGGGCTGGTGGAGCCGGACGAGCCGCTGCTGATGAAGATGGGCGAGGAGTTCGGCCTGCACGAACTCGCGGTGGAGGACGCGCACAACGCGCACCAGCGACCCAAGATCGAAGCCTACGGCGATTCGCTGTTCATCGTCGCGCAGACCGCGCAACTGATCGGCGGCAACATCGCTTTCGGCGAGACCCACATCTTCCTCGGCAAGCGCTACCTGCTGACGGTCCGCCACGGCTCCTCGCTGTCCTACGCACCGGCGCGGCGCAATTGCGAGCAGACGCCCGCGCACCTCGCCTTCGGCCCGAGTTACGGCCTCTACTCGGTGCTGGACTTCATCGTCGACAACTTCCTGCCGATCGTCGAGGAGTTCAAGAAGGAGTTGCAGGCGCTGGAGCAGGACATTTTCGCCGAAGCCTACAAGCGCGACACCATCAAGCGCCTGTACGACATGCAGCGCGAGCTGCTGACGTTGAAGCTCGCGGTGGCGCCGCTGCAGGACATCCTGAACCAGCTGGTGCGGCTGCATCCCGACCTGATCCGCGACGAAGTGCGGCCGTATTTCCGCGATGTGCATGACCACGTTTCGCGCGTCAGCGACGCGATCAATTCGATGCGGGAAATGCTTACCGCCGCGATGAACGTCAATCTCTCGCTGATCACGGTTCGCCAGAACGAAGTGGTGAAACGCCTGGCCGGATGGGCCGCGCTGCTGGCCGCCCCTACGCTGCTGGCAAGCTGGTACGGCATGAATTTCCGGCACATGCCGGAGCTGGACAACCCGCTCGCCTATCCGGTGATGATAGCGGTCACCGCGAGCATCTGCGCCCTGCTCTACGTGGTGCTGAAGCGCGCGAAATGGCTGTGAAGCGACCCCCGCTTCAGGCGGTGGCCCCGTCGAGCACTTGAGTCCGCGGCACCGGCGCGCGGCGCGACATCCACAACAGGATCACGCCGACCACGATCAGCGGGATGGATTGCACCTGGCCCATCGTCAGCCAGTGCGTGCCGAGCAGGTAGCCGAGCTGCTCGTCGGGCATGCGCACGAATTCCACCGCGAATCGGAACACGCCGTACATCAGCGCGAACAGGCCGGACACGGCGTAGCGCCGGCGCGGCTTCATCGAGTAGATGAAGAGCACGGCGAACATCACCACGCCTTCGAGGAAGAATTCGTACAGTTCGGATGGCTGGCGCGCATAGGCGTCCAGCGCGCCGGCCTGCCAGAGCTGGTGCAATTGCGCCACGGTCGCATCGCGGTACTGCGGCACGTACTGCTGGATCGCATGCGGGAACACCATGCCCCATGGCAGGTCGGTGAGCTTGCCCCACAGCTCGCCATTGATGAAATTGCCGATGCGCCCGAGGCCCAATCCGATCGGCACCAGCGGCGCGACGAAATCCACCACGTCGAAGTAGTGCGTGATCCGGTCGCGATTCCGCCACCACCACCACAGGCTCGCGACCAGCACGCCGAGCAGGCCGCCGTGGAAGGACATGCCGCCGTCCCAGATGCGGAACAGCGCGAGCGGCTCCTTCCATATCCATTCGAGCAGGTTCGGCGCAATGCTCGACTTGTAATACGACAGCATGTACCACACGCGGCCGCCGATGATGATGCCGAGCATCACGTAGAACGCGAGGTCCGCCAGCGCATCGCGGCTGACCGGGAAACGTCCGAGCTTGCGCCGGTGATTGCCCAGCACCCATGCGCCGACGAACCCTCCCAGGTACATCAGCCCATACCAATGCACGCCGATCGGGCCGAGGTTGAAGGCGATCGGATTGAAGTCGACGAAATAGGGATGGGTCATGGGGGATCGTGGATCAAGACAAGGCCGGAATCTTACAGGCTCCCGGCCACGGATTCCTGGATCACGCCGGCAACACCCGGCACGCGAAGCCCTTCAGGTAATCGGTTTCCGGTATCGCCGGATGGACCGGATGATCCGGCGACTGCTGCAGCGACATCAGCACCTGCACGCTGCGGTCGAGGTGCCGCGCGCCCTGCTGCACGCCTTGCAGCAGCGCCTCGCGCGGCATGTGGTACGAGCACGAGCAGGTGATCAGGATGCCGTCGCGTGACAACACCTGCATCCCCAGTTCGTTCAACCTCCGGTACGCCAGCGAACCTTCCTTGAGATCCTTCTTGCGCTTCACGAATGCAGGCGGATCGAGGATCACCATGTCGAAATGCTCGCGTTGCTCGCGCACCGCCTTCAGGAATTCGAATGCATCCGCGCGCTCGGCGCGCACGCGGTCGGCCATGCCATTGCGCCCGGCGTTGGCCCGGATCGCGGCCACCGCCGGCGCGGAAGCGTCCACGCACACGACTTCCCTGGCGCCCATTGCTGCCGCGCGCAAACCCCACGCGCCGAGATACGAGAACATGTCGAGCACGCGCGCCCCCTTCACGAAAGGCGCCAGCGCATCGCGGTTGGCGCGCTGGTCGTAGAACCAGCCTGTCTTCTGGCCACCGATCGGATCAAGCGCGAATTCCAGCCCGCCCTCGCGCACGATCAACGGCGCGGGCACATCGCCGAAGGCGATATCGGCATAGCTCGGCAACTGTTCCAGCGCGCGGATGCCGGCATCGTTCTTCCAGATCATCGCGCGCGGATTCAGCACCTTCTTCACCGCCACCTCGACCTGCGGCTTCAGCCGTTCGATGCCGGCGGTAGTCGCCTGCGCCACGATCACCTCGTCGAAGCGGTCCAGCGTCAGGCCAGGCACGCCGTCGGATTCGCCGTACAACAGTCGGTAGAACGGCTCCGGATACAGCCGCTCGCGCAACGCGAGCGCCACGTTGAGCCGATGCGTCAGCAACGACGCGTCCAGCGCATGCTCCAGCCCGCGCGACACCAGCCGCGCGCAGATCAGCGAGTGCGGATTGACGTAGCCGATGCCCAGCGGCTTGTCGCGCGAATCCAGGATCACGCACGGCTCGCCGGTTTCGAACGACGCGAGCGGCGAGCGCGCCACGTCCACTTCGTTGGCGAAAACCCAAAGGTGCCCGGCGCGCAGGCGCGCGTCCTCGCCGCGCTTCAGGCAAAGCGCGGGGTATTCGATTGCGTCGGGCATGGCGATTCGGCCGCAAAAACGCAACGGTAGCGGATGGGGTGCGCGCACGGCAACCGCGAGTCTTCGAGCTGTGAAACTCGCTCGAGTTTGGCATACTCGGGCCGGGGACCATTCCGGAGAGAGCCATGCGAGGGACATTCCTTCGCCCGCTGCTGTGTGCGGGCATTTTCGTCGTTGCGGCGAGCGCGATTTCGGCCGAGCTGCCGGTCGCGGATTTCGTGAAACATCCGATGTTGACCAATCCGGTGCTCTCGCCGGACGGCAAGTACCTTGCCGTTGCGGTGAGCGAGAACAACGACAGCACCGATGCCAATTACCAGCTCGCGGTGCTGCAGCTTCCTGACCTGAAGCCGGTGAGCCGACTGAACATGGCCGCGCGGAACGTTCCTTTGGATATCCACTGGGTCAGCAACACGCGCCTGATCATGGCGGTTGGCGAGGAGACCGGCACATTGGAAGCGCCGTCGGGCACCGGGGACATCATCGCGGTGGACTACGACGGCAGCCACAAGAAGATCCTCTACAGCCTGCGACACCGGGGTGACACCTGGGCCGGCGCGAACCTGATGAGCATCCCGCGCGGTTCGCCCAGCATCGCCGGACTTCCGCCAAAACCCGATGGTCATTTCTATCTCAACCTGCAGCTCTTCCCCGAGAACTCCAACGGCACCGATTGGGACTCCGCGAAATCCGAGCTGTTCGACGTGGATGCCGCCAGCGGCTTCGCGAAGAAGATCGGCGAAATAGACCACGGCAGCATGAGCCTGATCCCACATGACGGCGTCGCGCGCATTGCCTCTGGCGAAGACGACAACATGGAGACGGAAGCCTTCGCCAGCAGCGACGGCAGCCACTGGACCAGGCTGCCAACGTCACTGACAGGGAAGTACTTCGAGCCGCTGGCGATCAGCGCGGATGGCAAGCATCTTTACGCGCGCGCCAGCATGGATGGCGGTCCGAACGAACTGATCGAATGCGACCTCGACGGAACCCATCGCAAGGTGCTTGCGTCGGATCCATTCGCATCGGTGAGTGACGTGCTGTTCGAGCCTCTCACCAACGAGCCGTATGCCGCGATCTTCACCGCCCAGGGGCGGCCTGCGATCAAGTACATCGGCGACGGCGCCTACGCACAGGCGCTGGAGGCGCTGGCGAAAACTGATCCGGCCGACTTCGTCACGATCGCCGATGCCAGCACCGATGGCTCGATGTTGCTGGTGCACGTGCACGGTGATCGCGACCCCGGCGTGTACGCGCTGTTCGATCGGGAGACGATGCGCGCCTCGCCGCTTTACAAAGTGCTTCCGTGGATCGATCCACAGCAGATGCCGGAGCGCAAACCCGTGCATTTCACCGCGCGTGACGGCACACAGCTGGTTGGCTACCTGACCCTGCCGGTGGGCAGCGACGGCAAGCATCTCCCGCTGGTGCTGATTCCGCATGGCGGCCCGATCGGACCAGCGGATGAATGGTTCTTCGATCCATGGGCGGCGTTCCTCGCCAATCGCGGCTACGCAACCCTGCAAATCAACTATCGCGGCTCGGGCGGCCGTGGCCGCAACTTCCAGCGCGCCGGGTTCAAACAATTCGGCACCGGAATCCAGAACGATCTCGTCGATGGCGTGAAATGGGCGATTGCGCAGGGCTATGCGAATCCGAACCGCATCTGCGTGTTCGGCGCCAGCTTCGGCGGCTACTCTTCGCTGATGCAGCCAATCGTGGCGCCCGACCTTTACAAGTGCGCCGTGGACTACGCCGGCGTGTCGGACTGGGCAATCGAAAGAAATGACAGCGACACGCGCCGCTATCGCAGCGGTCGCACCTACTTCGACCAGGCGATCGGCACCGAAGCGGAGGGTCAGGCGATCTCGCCGATCCACATGCTCGACAAGTTCAACGTACCGGTACTGATCGTGCACGGAAAGGATGATCCGCGCGTGCCGTACCAAAACGCCACCGACCTGCGCTCGGCGCTGGACAAGGCAAACAAGCCCTATGAATGGCTGGCCAGGCCGAAGGAACTGCACGGTTTCTTCAGCGAGAAGAACAACGAAGACCTGTTCACGATGCTGCAGACGTTCCTCGCCAGCCACATCGGTGCAAGTGCACCCGCAACTACAGTCGCGAAGCACTGAGCTTCGATCTCGATGGGAAGAGAAGCCCGGCGCCACGCCGGGCTTCTGCTTTCCGGGAGGGCGTACCATGTCCTCTCCGCACGGAGCCGAGCCATGCAGAACCGGTTGGCCAGCGCCTCAAGCCCCTATCTCCGCCAGCACGCCGGGAACCCGGTGCACTGGCAGGAATGGAACGAGGCCACGCTCGCGCACGCAAAGCGGACCGACACGCCGATCCTGCTCTCGGTCGGCTACAGCGCCTGCCACTGGTGCCACGTGATGGCGCACGAGAGCTTCGAAAACGAGGCGATCGCGCAGGCGATGAACGCGCTGTTCGTCAATATCAAGCTGGATCGCGAGGAACGGCCGGATCTGGATCGCGTCTATCAACTGGCGCACCAGGCGCTGAGCGGACGTGGCGGCGGCTGGCCGCTCACGGTGTTCCTCGATCCTCAGGACCTCACTCCGTTCTTCGCCGGAACGTATTTCCCGCCAGGTCCGCGGCACGGCCTGCCCGGCTTCGGCGACCTGCTGCAACGCGTACGCGCGTTCTACGACGGGCATCGCGACGAACTGCGCAAGCAGAATGCCGAACTGCGCAACTGGATGTCACATGCAGGCGAAACGGCGACGGGAGAGATCCCCGGCCCGGAGGCGGTGGCCACGGCCCTGCAGCGGATCG
>DASSFA010000166.1:0-10120 GCA_035694895.1 Rhodanobacteraceae bacterium
GAGCGGAACGTGGTCCGCGCGTGCTTCCACCACCTGCCGGCGCAACTCGGCAAGCTGGCCCTGCGTCGGCGCGGGCAGCCCCTGGCCATGCAGCCAGCGTTCCAGCACCAACGCGCGGAGCGCATCGGGCAGGGCGCTCCAACCGGCGGCATCCAGCGTGCCGTCCGCGCGGGCGAGCGATGCCAAGGCAGAATCGGTCAGCGCATCCAGGTACTCCGCGCTTTCGCGGCACAGTTGTGCGGCATGCAAAATGGACTGCGTGGCATGCGGCCAATGCGCGTGCAGCCTGGGGAGGATTTCCGCACGCAGGTAATTGCGCGAAAGCGCGGTGTCCGCGTTGGACGGGTCTTCGATGTATTCCAGTCCACGCGTCGCGACATACTCGCGCAATACGGCACGAGGCGTATCCAGCAAAGGCCGCCACAGCGTGCCCCGCCCGAGCGGCCGCTTTCCGCGCATGCCTGCCAGCCCATGTGGGCCCGCTCCGCGAAGCAGCTTCAGCAATACCGTCTCGACCTGGTCTTCGCGATGATGCGCCGAGGCCAGCCATTCGCCCGGATGCAGGTTCTGCGCGAAGGCTTCATGCCGCGCGCGCCGCGCCGCCGATTCCAGCCCGTCGCCGCGCGCGAGTTCCACCTTGACGCGGACGATCTCGATCGGCACCTCCAGCGCTTCGCAAGAGCGCCTGCAGTGCGCCGACCAGCGCGTGCTGTCCGCGTGCAAGCCGTGGTCGATATGCAATGCGCGCAACCCGCGCCCGCGCGCCGACGGCAACTGCGCCAGCGCGTGCAGCAACGCGGTCGAATCCGCGCCGCCGGAATAGGCCACGCACAAAGCGGAATCGCGGGCCACCGCTTGCAGTTTTTCGGCGAGAAGGGCGATCAGATTCGGCATCATGTGGGCCGTCGGCCAGGATGATGATCCTGAGCCGCACCGAACGTGATCGCAACTGGATTCCGGCCTGCGCCGGAATGACGCTTCGTTGTCGCGCGCCCGGGTGCGCTAACCGCTTTGATATGCGCCATAGCGGCGCAGCCGCTGATAGCGCTGCTCCAGCAATTCGTCCACCGGCAACCGTTCGAGCGCTTCGATCTCGTTCAACAGAACGGCTTTCAGGCGACGTGCCATGGCCTTCGGGTTGCGGTGCGCGCCGCCGGTGGGTTCGCGCACGATCTTGTCCACGAGCCCCAGTTCCTTCAACCGCGGCGCGGTAAGGCCCAGCGCCTCGGCCGCGTCGCGCGCCCTGTCCGCGCTCTTCCACAGGATCGAGGCGCAGCCCTCCGGCGAGATCACCGAGTAGGTCGAATACTGCAGCATGATCGTGCGGTCGCCTACGCCGATCGCCAGCGCGCCGCCGGAGCCGCCTTCGCCGATCACCGTGCACACGATGGGCGTGCGCAGCTCGGCCATCTCCAGCAGGTTGCGCGCGATCGCTTCCGATTGCCCGCGCTCCTCCGCGCCGACGCCCGGATACGCGCCCGGCGTGTCGATAAAGGTGAGCAGCGGCAGGTGGAAGCGCTCGGCCATCTTCATCAGTCGCAGCGCCTTGCGGTAACCCTCCGGGCGCGGCATGCCGAAGTTGCGGCGCACCTTGGACTTGATGTCGCGGCCCTTCTGGTGGCCGATGATCATCACCGCGCGGCCATTGATGCGCCCCAGGCCCGCGACGATGGCCGGATCGTCGGCGTACATGCGGTCGCCGGCGAGTTCATGGAACTCGTCGCAGATCGTCTCGATGTAATCGTTGGTGTAGGGCCGGCCGGGATGCCGCGACAGCTGCGTGATCTGCCATGGCGTGAGATTCTTGAAGATGTCGGCAGTCCTGGCGCGCAGCTTGTCCCGCAACTTGCCGACCTCGTCCTGGATATCCAGCGAGTGGCCCTGGCCCGCGTGCGTCAGTTCCTGGATCTTGGCGTCCAGTTCCGCAATCGGCTGCTCGAAATCGAGGAAGTTCGGGTTCATGCAGGATGCTGCCGGGGCAAAGCCCGCGATTATACCCGGACAGACAAGCCGGCTATCGCTACGGGGTGGACGGCCGCGCCAGCATCGGGGCCACGCTCTGCACGCCCGGCAACTCGTTGAGCGTGCGCAGCAGGTCGGTGGTGACGCGCACGCGCCACTCCTCGCCCAGCTCCAGGTCGGCGCAGCCTTGCGTGTTGCGGTAACCGGTCAGCAGCAGCCGGGTGGTGCCGCCACGATGGCCATTGATCGCGCGCTTGAGCGAATCCACGAATGGCAGCCCGATTCCGTTGACACCCAGTTTCAGCACGCGCGTCTGCGCCGCGCAGGCTTCATCCAGCGTCCATACGCGCCGCGCGCGCAGTTGCAGCTCGCCGCTGAAATCATCCAGGGCCAGCCCGCCTTCGACGACAAGCATGGCATCCCGCACCAGCAGGTGCGCGTAATCGGCGAAGGCTTCGCGGAAGAAACTGACCTCGACGTGGCCGCTCCAGTCCTCGAATTGGACGAACGCCGCCGCATCGCCGCGCCGCCGCTGCAGCGTGACCATGCCGCCGATCGTCCACGGCGTTTCCGGCGCGCGCCGGAAACGGTTGCCGTCATCGCCTTCGCGACGCTGCGGAGGCGTGTAGCGTTGCGCGATCTCGCCGAGCGGGCAGTTCGTGAGCTGCACCAGCACTTCGCGCCAGGGATCCGTCGGATGACCGGAGAAGTAGTGACCCAGCGTGGCGCGCTCGCCGGCGAGCTTGCGCTCCAGCGACCAATCCGGTTGTTCGGCGACATGGATCACGGGCGTTTCCGCAGCGGCGCTCGCGGCCATGCCGAACATGTCGTTCTGGCCGGCGGCGCGGTCGCGCTGATGCTGTTCGGCTGCGCGCACCGCTTCCGGCAATTGCACCATCAGCGTCGCGCGGTTGGGCCCGAGCGCATCGCATCCGCCGGACTGGATCAGCGCTTCCAGCACGCGCTTGTTGAGCTTGCCCGGATCCACGCGCGCGCAGAGATCCGCGAGATCGCGGAACGGACCGGCCTGCTCGCGCTCGGCCACGATCGCCTCGCACACCGCACGGCCCACGCCCTTGATCGCGCCCAGGCCGTAACGGATGCTCCTGTCCTCGATTGCGGCAAAGCGATAAGCGGAGGCATTGACGTCCGGCGGAAGGACCTCGACTCCGTGCGCGCGCACGTCCGCGAGGAACTGCGCCAGCTTGTCGGTGTTGTCCATTTCCGCCGACATCGTCGCGGCCATGAACTCGGCGGGGTAATGCGTCTTCAGCCACGCGGTCTGGTACGCGACCAGCGAATAGGCCGCTGCGTGCGACTTGTTGAAGCCGTAGCCCGCGAACTTCTCCATCTGGTCGAAGATCGCGTCCGCCTTGCGCTCGTCCAGTCCGTTGGCAGCGGCGCCGGCGCGGAACTTGGCGCGCTCCTTCGCCATCTCCTCGACCTTCTTCTTGCCCATCGCGCGGCGCAGCAGGTCGGCGCCGCCGAGCGTGTAGCCGCCGACGATTTGCGCCATCTGCATCACCTGCTCCTGGTAGACCATGATGCCGTAGGTCTCCTTCAGGATCGGCTCGACCCGGGGGTCGGGATACTGGACTTCCTCGCGCCCGTGCTTGCGCGCGACGTAACTCGGGATCAGGTCCATCGGACCGGGGCGGAACAGGGCGTTCAGCGCGATCAGATCCTCGAAGCGGTCGGGCTTTGCATCCTTCAGCAGCCGCTGCATGCCGCCGCCTTCGAACTGGAAGATCGCGCCGGTATCGGCACGCGAGAAGAGTTCATAGACCTTCGGGTCGTCCAGCGGCAGCGCGGCGATGTCCAGCGGCGCCTCGCCCTTGCGCGCGCGTCTGGCATTGATGGCCGCGACCGCCCAGTCGATGATGGTGAGCGTGCGCAGGCCCAGGAAGTCGAACTTCACCAGGCCGACCGCTTCCACGTCGTCCTTGTCGAATTGCGTGACCACGCCGGAGCCGCCGGCTTCGCAGTACAGCGGCGCGAAATCGGTGAGCGCGGAAGGCGCGATCACCACGCCGCCGGCGTGCTTGCCGGCGTTGCGGGTGATGCCTTCCAGCTTCAGCGCAAGGTCGATGAGCGTGCGCGCCTCCTCGTCGCTCTCGTAGAGCTCGCAGAATTCACGCACGATGCGGTCGGGTTCCGCGCGCGACTTGCTGCTTCTTCCGAGCGCGTCCTCCAGCGTGAGGTCCAGCGGCATCTTCGGGATCAGCTTGGCGATGCCGTCCACCTGGCCGTATGGCATGCCGAGCACGCGCCCGCAGTCGCGCAGCACGGCCTTGGCCGCCATCGTGCCGTAGGTGATGATCTGGCTTACCTGGTCGCGGCCGTAGGCGTCGGCCACGTACTCGATCACCCGGTCGCGGCCTTCCATGCAGAAATCGATGTCGAAGTCCGGCATGGAGATGCGTTCGGGATTGAGGAACCGCTCGAACAGCAGCTCGAAGCGCAGCGGATCCAGATCCGTGATGCCGAGGCTCCAGGCCACCAGCGAACCCGCGCCGGAGCCGCGCCCCGGGCCGACCGGGATGTCGTGCCGCTTGGCCCAGCCGATGAAGTCGGCCACGATCAGGAAGTAGCCGGGGAAGCCCATCCGCACGATGGTGTCGAGTTCGGTCTCCAGCCGCTGCTCGTAGCCTTCGCGCGAATATCCGGACGCAAGCCCATGTTCTTCCAGGCGCTTGCGCAAGCCCTCGCGCGCGCTTTCGCGGATCCAGGACTCCAGCGTGTGCTGCGCCGGCACCGGGAAGGCAGGCAGGTAGTAGGTGCCGAACGACAGCTCCAGGTTGCAGCGCTTGGCCAGCTCGACGCTGTTTTCCAGCGCCGAGGGAATGTCGGCGAACAGCTCCGCCATCACGTCGGCCGGCTTCAGCCATTGCTCGGGCGAATACTCGCGCGTGCGGCGCGGATCGCTGAGCTGCTGGCCCTGCTGGATGCACACGCGCGCCTCGTGCGCCTCGAAATCATCGGCTTCGAGGAACCGCACGTCGTTGCTGGCGATGACCGGCAGGTCGAGCGCGGCGGCGAGCTGCAGGGCCTGCGCGTTGAAGGTTTCCTCGCCCTCGCGGCGGGTGCGGGTCAATTCCAGGTACAGCCGTTCGTCGAACGTGGCGCGCAGCCGATCCAGCCGCGCGTGCGCGTCTTCTTCGCGACCGGCCAGCAGAACGCGCCCGATTTCGCTTTCACGACCGGCCAGTGCGATCAGGCCTTCGTGCGCTTCCTCCAGCCATGCCAGGTCCACCAGCGCGCGACCGCCGTGCTGGCCTTCGCGCCAGGCGCGCGACACCACCCGCGAGAGATTGAGGTAGCCCGCGCGGTTCTCGCACAGCACCGTCAGGCGATGCGGGCGTTGCATGTCGGCCGGATCCGCGATCCACAGGTCGCAACCCGCGATCGGCTTGATTCCCGCGTACTCGGCCGCGCGGTAGAACTTGATCAGCGCGAACAGGTTGGAATCGTCCGTCAGCGCCAGCGCGGGCATCTGCAATTCCACCGCGCGGGAAATCAGGTTCGGCCGTGGCGCCTTGGCCGGATCGCCGTGCTCCGGTTTCTCCGGCAAACGGATCAGCGAGTCGCACAGCGAATATTCGCTGTGCAGGCGCGGGTGGACGTAGCGGATCGGCATGAGGCTTGCGCAGTTATCCCGGCAAGCCTAGTTGCCATCCGCCAGTGCGGCAAGCGCTTGACAGCCGATGGGGCGATCGCGCGCTCAGAGCACGCGGAAGCGCTCGCTGCCGGACCAGAAACTGCCCTCGTAACGCTCCGCGCGAGCCATGTTTTCGCGCTCTGCCTTGTCCCAGGCGCGCAATCGCGCGCGCAACCATGCCTCGGGAGATGTGCCGGGCACCACGTCGTCGCGGCGGATCCACTCCTCGCGGAAAGCGCGGAAATCCTCGTAATCCTCCGCTTCGAGCGCCAGGACCTGCAGGGTTTGCTGGTCCAGCTCGACCTCGTTGTTGATGGCTGCGCTGATCAGGGCAACCAACGCCTGATGAAATTCCTTGCGATCGTCGTAGGCCGATGCCCAGTCGCTGTCGTCCAGCATGGCTTTCAGCTGGACATATCGTTGGTGTTGTTGCGGATTGGGAACGGTGCCGATTGCATCGGCGCCTTCGCCGGAATTGGGTACAACATTGTTCATGACAATCTCCTGCCTCCACATGCATCGCCTGTGCCGTGAATGAGCACGGGCGCGATCTCCAGCTCCATTGGATGAGACGCCATCGGGTTCGAAAAAGTTGCACGCGATTTTTGGCAGGGCTTGTGCAAGCTCCGCGATGCTCAGAGTGCTTCCGCGATCACCGGCAAAGGAAGCGTCGCGGGTTCGTCGCCGCACAGTTCGCGCACCGGCGCGAAGCTGCGACGGTGTTGCGGGCAGGGGCCCAGGCGTTGCAAGGCTTCGAGGTGCTCGGGAACCGAGTAGCCCTTGTGCCGCGCGAAGCCGTAACCGGGCCAGTGCGCATCCAGCTCGCACATGATCCGGTCGCGCGTGACCTTGGCAATGATGGAAGCGGCGCTTATCGAGGGAACGATCGCATCCCCATCCACGATCGCGCGCGCGCGGCAGGGCGGATGGCGTGGCAGACGGTTGCCGTCTACCAGCGCGAAGGAGGGCGCAAGGGGTAGTGCGGCCAGCGCACGCAGCATGCCGCTCATGCGCGCGTGGTAGATGTTGAGGCGGTCGATTTCCCCTACCTCGATCGCCACCACGCTCCAGGCAAGCGCGCGTTCGACGATCCGTGCGTAGAGCTTTTCGCGCGTTGCCTCGGGCAGCAGCTTGGAGTCGTCCAGCCCGTTGATGCGGCGCGCCGGATCGAGGATCACGGCCGCGACCACCACCGGTCCCGCAAGCGGGCCGCAGCCGGCCTCGTCCACGCCGGCGATGCCGGGTTCGCAAGGCCAGCGGCGCAGTTCGCGCAGGCTGCGCGCGTCGAGATCCGGCAGAACGGATCCCGTCGGCTCGAAGGCGAGCGCTCGATCTTCAGTCGGCGAGGTCATGCAGTGGCCCGAACACATCCGCGCGGTACGAGTGCAACACGTCCGCGTTGCGGCAGTCCAGATATTGCCCCTGGCAGCGCTCGCGCAGCAAGCTGTTTGCGGTGAAGAAGGCGTTCTTGTGCAGGCCGGCCGCATCCAAAAGCAGCGAACCGGCAAACGCGATGTCCAGCACCGGATACTCGTAATGCGGCAACGGCTTCATGCCGAAGCCCTTCAGCATGTAATAGGTCACCACTTGCGGATTGGGGATCTGCGGCGGCAGCTTCTTCTGCAACGCGGTGATCGCGCCGTCGAAGGAAGGCTGGTGGTCGCCGAAATGCAGCAGCAGGGCGGGCCTGTTGTCCGCGCGCAACTGGCTTTCCAGCTCGGCTTCCGCCGCGTCCGACATCGCCAGCCGTTGCAGGTAATTGCCGAGATTCAGGTTCAGCCAATCGTCCAGCATCTTGTCCGGTGCGGTTCTGCCGGCGAACAGCGGTTTGTCGTATGGCGCCGGCAGGTCGGACAGCGGCGTCATGTGCGGGCCGTGCTGGTGCAGGGTCAGCATGAACAGGAACACCGGAGCGCCGTGTGCCTTGGCCTTTTCGATCGCGAACACCTTGCGGAACACGCGCATCAGGTCGGCATCCGTGGATTCCCATCCAAGTCCGACCTGCTCGCCGCCGTAGAACGCGTCGAAGCCGTAATCGGCATATGCGTTGCGGCCATTCAGGAAGTCCCCGTCGGTGGGGTAGATCGCCACCGTCCGATAACCATTCGCATGCAGCATGTGCGGCAGCGTGTAGCGGATGCGCGGCGCGAGATTGAATGGCGCATAGATGCCGGCCGGTCCGAACAGGTCGTGCGAAAGGCCGGTGAGGAAGGCGAATTCCGTGGTCCAGGTACCGCCGCCCCAGGTATGCACTTCCAGCCAGCCGTTGGCGATCGTGTCCGCATCCGCATGGAACATGCGGCGATCGCAGACGCGGGGCAGGGTGCACACGCTCAGCATGCGCGGATCGAAGGTGCTCTCTTCCAGTACCGCGACGATGTCGGGTTTCGGCTGCGTTGAAGCGCCGGGGGGAGGATCGCCGCGCCAGTCGAAGCGTCCGGCGTCGGCCAGGTCGTACCGGGGCGGGACCACTCGAGTATTGCGAAACGAAATCAGGAAATCCGAAACGAGGCTGTCGTCGTTCATCGCCAGCCACATGCCTTTGGCATGCACCGCTGCGAATGGCCCGGCCGGATTCATGCTGACGACGAGCGTGGCAATGCCGGCCATGGCGCACGCGCCGCGCAGCACGCCCGTGCGCCACCCGTGCGGTGGGCTCCGGTCGCCGCGCCAGGCGACGATCAGGACCAGCGGAACCAGGACGAGCGCGATCACGATCGCGCCGATCAGCAACGGATAGTTCAGCAGTGTCTTCAGGATCTCCGCGTTGAAGTAGAAGACGAGATCCGGCGCCAGCAGCGGAGTCGCGAGGTACTTGAACTTCAGGTTGGCGGCGATCACCAGCAGCAGCATCGGCAGGCTGCCGGCGATCAGGCCGAAGGCAAGCCGACCCGAAAGCGCGATCGCGAACAGCACCATGCCGCCCAGCACGCTGGCCGCGAATACGCATTCCAGCGAAGTGCCTTCTGCCAGGGGACCGTTGTAAAACGTGCAGGCGAGCATCGCCGCGCCGAGCGCCAGCAGCAGCGATCGGCGTGCGCGCAACTTCAGGGAACCGGGTACTCGCATCGGCGCGGATGCTGGGCGCTTTGCGGCCGGGGCGCAAGTATTTTCGCGCCCAGGGGCCATTGTGCATTCAGCTCGTGGGCAGCAACTCGCTGACCGCCCGCGCGGCCGCAGCGGCCGCGCCGCCGCCGATGTGCAGGTTCAGGTGCATGCGTTCGAATGCGTTCACCATCAAGGCACGCCGGCCCGGCTCGTTGAACAGGCGCAGAACCTCGGTCGCGAGGTGCTCCGCCGTGCACTCGGCCTGCATCAGCTCCGGCGCCAGTGCGTGGCCGGCCAGGATGTTGGGGAGCGAATAGAGGTCGGTCTTCAGCAGGCTCAGGCCCCGGACGATGCGGTAGGTGAGGGGAGAGATGCGGTATCCCACCACCATCGGCCGTTTGGCCAGCATGGCCTCGAGCGCCGCGGTACCGGAAGCAAGCAGGACCACGTCCGCGGCAGCCATGGCGCGATGGGAATGGCCATCGAGAAGCAGGGGATTGGGCGCGGGGTGCGTGGCGGGTTCGAGCTCCGCGGCGCCCGCCCGTTGCGGCGCCGCCCCATCCCCGCTTCCCACGGTTTTCGAGAGCAGTGTCCGGCAGCGCTCATTCGCCGCCGGCACCACGACCTGCAGGCCCGGAATTTGCGCTCGGACACGCGCCGCGGCATCCAGGAAAATCGTACCGAGGCGCCGGACTTCGGAAGTGCGGCTGCCCGGCAGGATCGCGAGTACCGGGGCGTCTTGCGTGAGCCCGAGTTCCGCGCGCGCGGATTCGCGGTCGCTGACCAGCGGAAAGCGATCGGCCAGCGGGTGGCCGACGAAGCGCGCGTCCACGCCGTACCTGGCATAGATCGCCGGCTCCATCGGGAACAGGCACAGCACGCGATCGGCGCTCTCGCCGATCTTCGCCGCCCGCTGTTCGCGCCATGCCCAGATGGACGGGCTGACGTAATGCACGGTGCGGATGCCGGCGCGTTTCAGCTTGCGTTCGAGGCCCAGGTTGAAGTCCGGCGCGTCCACGCCGATGAAGACGTCGGGCTTCAGCGCGATCAGCCGCTTGCCCAGCCGGGACCGCAGGCGCAGCAGGCGCGGCAGGTGGCGGAGCACTTCGGCCAGACCCATCACCGAGAGTTCGGCGATGTCGTGCCAGGCCTCGAAACCGACCTTACGCATGCGCGGGCCGCCGATTCCCACGAATCGCGCCCGCGGATGCAACGCGCGCAGCGCTTCGATCAGTTCGGCGCAGAGCTGGTCGCCGGAATCCTCGCCGGCGACGAGGGCGAACACGGGACTCGGGGCTCGGGACTCGGGGCTCGGGTCGTTCACTGCTTGCGCCAATAGGGCCTCTGCAAAGCGTCGCGAGCGAAGGCACCGTCTTGTTTCGAATCAGGGCCGACGCCGGAGCGCAGAAGCGGAGTGTACACGTCAGTGCATGAGCGTTCCGAGCACCGCCG
>DASSFA010000167.1:0-9755 GCA_035694895.1 Rhodanobacteraceae bacterium
CGTGTGTGCAGGCGCGGTGACCTGGATGTGGCGTAGCGGTGACGAATAAGGGAAATCGTGTGAGCACTGCCCCGCAACTTGCGGTGCGCAGCAACTTTGTTCGCCTACAGCTCGATCATCTCGAAATCATCCTTGGTCACGCCGCAGTCAGGACAGGTCCAGGTGTCCGGAATGTCTTCCCAGCGCGTGCCCGGCGCGATGCCTTCTTCCGGCAGCCCGGCTTCCTCGTCGTAGATGAAGCCGCACACCACGCACATGAACTTGCGGTAGGCCTCGACGGGTGCGCCGGTTGCGGTCATGATTCTTCGTTGCTGGGCGGATGACTTCCCTATTCTCGCAAGATGCGCCGCTGCATGAAAGCGCGGCGTCCGGGCCATTCAGGAGATGCTGCGTGTTCCATCCGCTGCTGCGCCGTCGCGGACTGTACGCGATCACCAACGGGCCGCGCGTGGATCTGCTCGAAGCCGCGCACGCATCGTTGCGCGGCGGTGCACGGATCCTGCAATACCGTGACAAGGGTTCCGGTGGCGTCCGGCGATTGCAGGAGGCGCGGGCGCTCGCGCAACTTTGCGCGGATTTCGATGTTCCGCTGATCGTCAACGACGACGTGGATCTCGCGTTTGCGAGCGGCGCCGCCGGCGTGCACCTGGGCGAAGGCGATGCCGCAGTCGCGGAGGCACGCGCGCGGCTCGGCTCGCAGGCGATCATCGGCGTGTCCTGCTACGACTCGCTGCGGCGCGCGCGCGAGGCAGCGGCAGCCGGCGCGGATTACCTCGCCTTCGGCGCGTTCTTTTCTTCCCCCACCAAACCGTTGGCGCGTCGTGCCGCGCCGGAATTGCTTCGCGAGGCGAAAACGCTCGAACTGCCGCTGGTGGCGATCGGCGGCATCACATCCGACAATGGCGGGCTGTTGATCGAAGCCGGTGCGGATCATCTCGCGGCGATCTCGGCCGTGTTCGACGCGACCGATATCCGCGCGGCGGCGCAGCGCTTTGCCGATCTTTTCCAGGTACATCCCTCATGACCACCAATCACGAACTCTTCCAGCGCGCGCGGCAATTGCTTCCCGGCGGCGTGGACTCGCCGGTGCGCGCGTTCAAATCCGTCGGCGGCGAGCCGTTCTTCAGCGCACGCGCAGACGGTGCCCACCTGTGGGACGTCGAAGGCAGGCGCTACATCGACTACGTCGGCTCGTGGGGACCGATGATCGTCGGCCACAACCACCCGCACGTGCGCGAGGCGGTCGAGCGCGCGGTGCGCGATGGCTTGTCGTTCGGCACGCCATGCCCCGCGGAAGTCGCCATGGCCGAGGCGATCACCGCGCTGGTGCCATCGGTGGAAATGGTGCGGATGGTCAACTCCGGCACCGAGGCCACGATGGCGGCGATCCGCCTGGCTCGCGGTGCGACCGGCCGCGAGCGCATCGTCAAGTTCGAAGGCTGCTATCACGGCCACGGCGACTCGTTCCTGGTGAAGGCCGGGTCCGGCGCGTTGACGCTCGGCGTGCCCGATTCCCCGGGTGTGCCGCGCGCCCTTGCGGATCTCACTTCCACGCTGCCCTACAACGACGTCGAAGCCGCACGCGCGCTGTTCGATGAATCGGGCGACGAGATCGCGTGCGTGATCGTGGAGCCGGTGGTCGGCAACATGAACTGCATTTTGCCGCGCGAGGGTTTCCTGCAAGCCTTGCGCGAGCTTTGCACGCGCCACGGTGCACTGCTGGTCCTGGATGAAGTGATGACCGGCTTCCGCGTGGCGCCCGGCGGCGCGCAGGAGCTGTTCGGCATCGCGCCCGACCTCACCACTTTCGGCAAGATCATCGGCGGCGGCATGCCGGTGGGCGCCTACGGCGGCCGGCGCGAACTGATGCAGCAGATCGCGCCCAGCGGACCGATCTACCAGGCCGGCACGCTCTCGGGAAATCCGGTGGCGATGGCCGCGGGATTGGCGATGCTGGAACTGATCCGCGAACCCGGGTTCCATGCCGGACTCGAACGCAAGACGCGCGCACTCGCCGACGGCCTGTCCGTCTGCGCGCGAGAAGCCGGCGTGCCGTTCTCGGTGAACCACGTGTGCGGCATGTTCGGCCTGTTCTTCACCTCGGAAAAGGTGGAAACGTACGCCCAGGCGACGGCCTGCGACATCGTCGCATTCCGCCGCTTCTTCCATGCCATGCTCGAGCATGGCGTCTATTTCGCGCCCAGCGCGTTCGAAGCAGGGTTCATGTCCGCCGCGCACTCGGATCGGGACATCGCCGATACGCTGGAAGCCGCGCGTGCCGCATTTCGGCTCGTGGCCGCGAGCTGATCGCAATCGTGGCATGATGACAAGAACAGACAGGCTTTACACATATATCACTTCACTAATTGGCTGAAGCGTCCATCATCGTTGGAGCCGCGCCCCGCGGCATCGAACGGAAGGAACTGGACATGAAACCGCTCTCCCTCGCATGTGGCCTGGCACTGGGTCTGGTGCTCGCCGCTTCCGCCCCCCTGGCCATGGCCGATGACCTCGCGGTGGCTCCCCCTACCGCCCCTGCGGCCTGCAGTGCGACCGCCCCCAAACTGCACGCGGCGATGCGCTCGCTCTGGCACGGCCACATCGTGAACACCCGCGCCTATACCGAGGCGGTGAAGGCCGGCGACCAGGCGGCGGCAAAGAAGGCGGCCGATGATGTGGTCGCCAACGCCAAGCAGATCGCCGACGCCGTCGCCGGGTTCTACGGCAAGCCGGCCGGTGAGCAGATGCTGAAACTGCTGGCCGGGCACTGGGGTGGGGTGAAGGCCTACGCCGATGCCACGCACAGCGGCGACAAGGCCGCGCAACAGAAGGCGGAACAGGATCTTGCCGAGAACGCGAGCGCGATCGCGAAGTTCCTCGCCGGCGCCAATCCCAACCTGCCCGAAGCGACCGTGCGCGGCCTGCTGATGATGCACGTGTCCGACCACGAGATGCATATCGGCGAAATCATGGCGGGCAGCAAAGCCGCCGCCGCGAAGACGTGGCAGCACATGGAGGCGCACATGAACACGATCGCCGATGCGCTGGCCGACGGCATCGCCAAGCAGTTTCCCGACAAGGCCTCGTGAGCGCATCACCCGCCAGCCATCATCAGCCCGGAGAAACGCAACGGCGTCTGTTGCGTTGTCTGCTGCAGGTCCCGCAAGGCAGGACCGTCGAAGAACTGTGCAGCGCGCTGGGCATCACCCACAACGCGGTCAGGCAGCACCTGGCCGCGTTGCTGGCAGCGGGTTTCATCGAACGCGGCGAAGCGCGCCCCAGTGGCGGCAGACCGCGCGCGGTCTATGTGCTGCTGCCCGCCGGGCGCGAACTGTTCCCGCGCAATTACGGACTGATCGCCGGCGCCGTGCTCGAGCACCTCTATGCGCACGAAGGCGCACCCGCCGTGCAGGCGATGCTGGCCGAAATGGGCGCGAGACTCGGTGCAGCCGCAGCGCAGCGCATCAACGACAGCAAGGATCCGCAAGTCATCGCCGAGGCATTGGCCGAACAGCTCGACGCGCTCGGCTACGAGGCTCAGGCGCTCCATCGCGGCGAGCGCGGCGAAGTGGAGGCATGGAACTGCGTGTTCCATGCGCTCGCGAAAGCACATCCGGACGTCTGCCGCTTCGACATCGCCTTCATGCAGGCCGCGACCGGGCGCAAGATCCAGCACGCCGAATGCATGCTGCGGGGCAGTCCCGCGTGCCGCTTCCGCATCGGCGGGCCGCTGCCATCGTCGGAGTGATTTCGGCAGCCCCACGCGATCCGCTTCCCGCTATCCTGAAGTGATTCGTTTCGGGAAGTTCTCATGACGATGAAGTTCGACACGCTAGCCGTGCACGCCGGCGCGGAGCCGGATCCGCAAACCGGCGCCCTGTCGCCGCCGATCCATCTGTCCACCACGTTCCGGCACGGCCCGGCCGGCGAGCGCACCGAAGGACTTGAGTACCAGCGCGAGGATCACCCGACGCAACGCCGCCTACAGGAGGCGCTTGCCGCCCTCGAGGGCGGCGAACGCGCGCTTGCGTTCGCCTCCGGCATGGCGGCGATCACCGCGATGCTGGAATCGTTGCCGCGCGGTTCGCGTGCGATCATCCCGGACGACTGCTACAGCGGCTTGCGCGCGCTGGCGACGGAATTCCTGCCCGAGCGCGGCATCGAAACCGTCGCGGTGGACCTGGCCGATCCCGACGCAGCGCGCACCGCCTGCGCACAGGGCGCGACATTGATGTGGGCGGAAACGCCTTCCAATCCGCGCATGAAGATATGCGACATCGCGGCACTGGCGCAAATCGCGCACGACCATGGCGCCCTGCTGGTTTGCGACAACACCTTTGCGACTCCGGTGCTGCAGCGCCCCCTGCAATTGGGTGCTGACGTCGTGATGCACTCGACCACCAAGTATTTCGGCGGCCACAGTGACGTGCTCGGCGGCGCGCTGGTGTTCGCGCGTGGCGGCCAATGGCATGAACGCGTCGCGCCCAGGCGCCACGTCACCGGCGCCACGCTCGCGCCTTTTTCCGCATGGCTGACCCTGCGCGGTTGCCGCTCGCTGCCCGCGCGGATGCGCCTGCATTGCGCCAACGCGGCACGCCTGGCGGCCTTCCTCGCCGATCATCCGGGGATCGAGCGGGTCAACTATCCGGGGCTGGAACAACACCCGGGCCATGCCATCGCGGCGCGCCAGATGCGCGGGTTCGGAGGCATGCTGAGCGTGCAGGTGCGCGGTGGCCGCGAGGCGACGCTGGCCGTCGCCGGCAAGCTGAAGCTTTTCCACAACGCCACGAGCCTGGGCGGCTGCGAATCGCTGGTCGAACATCGCGCCTCGGTCGAAGGCCCGCATCCGGTCTCGCCACAGAACCTGCTGCGCCTGTCGGTCGGCCTGGAGGACATTGAGGACCTGATAGCGGACTGGAAGCAGGCGCTGGGCTGAGATCAATCCCTCTGGAAGCGTGGAAGGGCGTCGCGCAGCACGCGCAGCCGCTCCAGGGGATCGGTGAGTTCCAGCAAGTGCTGGCGTTCGCCGGGCTTGAGCGGCAGGAACTCCGCAAGGCGAAAGCCGACCCAGCTCGCATCGTCGTAGCGCTCGCGCGGCGCGTCGCGCCACCAGCCGCCCGCCTGCCCGACGAGTCGCTCGAGAATGTCGGCGAGCAGGCCGAACTCAGGCGGTACCGGCAGCACGGGTTCATCCGGCCAGCAGTGCACGTCGCCACGCACCAGACCGTTGTCGCGCACGCGCGTGCGCAACACCCGGAAGCGCGCGCCACCTTCCACGCTGATGCCGAGCAGGCCGTCCGGTTGCGAATAGAAGTCGATGACGCGCGCCAGCGTGCCGACAGCCGCCGGGGTCGCCGGGGCACCGGCTTCGCTGCCTTCCAGAATCAGGCAGACGCCGAAGCAACTCTGGTCGCGCGTGCAGTCGCGCACCATCTGCAAATAGCGCTGCTCGAAGATCCGCAGCCCCAGCGGCCCGCCCGGGAACAACACGGTACCCAGCGGGAACAGCGGAATGTCTTCGTTCGCCACGCAGCCAGTGTATGTCAGTCCGAGGTGCGCAACGCGTCGAGAAAACGCCGTGGCGCATTCTCGAAGCCGCCGTTGGACATGAACACCACGTGGTCGCCTGCACGCGCCTGCTCACGCAGCGCGGCGATCAGCGCGTCAACGTCGGGCGCGGTGCGTCCGCGGCCGGCAAGCGCGTCGGTTACGCGCTGCGCATCCCATTTCAGTTCGGGCCGCGCCAGGAACACCACCGCGTCCGCATCGCGCATGCTCGGCGCGAGCTCCGCCGCGTGCGCGCCGGCACGCATGGAATTGGAGCGTGGCTCCATGCCGACCAGGATACGCGCGCTGCCGACTTTCGCCCGCAAGCCGGCCAGCGTGGCGGCGATCGCGGTCGGGTGATGGGCGAAGTCATCGTAGACACGCACGCCGTTCACCTCGCCCACCTGCTCCATGCGCCGCTTCACGTTGGCGAATTCGGAGAAGGCTGGAAGCAACGACGCCGGCGCGATGCCGGCTGCGTGCGCAGCTGCGAGTGCGGCCAGCGCGTTCATCACGTTGTGGCGGCCGAGCAGGCTCCAGCGCACTTCGCCGATGCGCTCACCGGAACGCGTGACTTCGAATGCGGAGCCATCCGCTTCGAGCAGATGCGCGCGCCAGTCACCGGCGTCGATGCCGAAGGTGTCGACCGGCGTCCAGCAGCCCATTGCCAACACCTCGCGCAGGCGCCCGTCTTCCGCATTGACGATCAGCCGCCCGTTGCCCGGAACGATGCGCACCAGGTGGTGGAACTGGCGCTGGATCGCGGCCACGTCGGGAAAGATGTCCGCGTGGTCGTATTCGAGATTGTTGAGGATCGCGATGTTCGGGCGGTAGTGCACGAACTTGGAGCGTTTGTCGAAGAAGGCGGTGTCGTACTCGTCCGCCTCCAATATGAAAAAGGGGTCAGGTTCATTTTCCCGATGGAATGGCGGGTGCCCATCGGGAGAAAGCGGAAAATGAACCTGACCCCTTTTTCGCCGGAGCGAGAGGGGCTTTCCCGCGAGCCTCGCCGACACGCCGAAATCTCCCGGCACGCCGCCGACCAGAAAGCCCGGATTCGCACCCGCGCTCTCGAGCAAATGTGCGAGCAGGCTGGTCGTGGTGGTCTTGCCGTGCGTGCCGGCCACGGCAAGCACGGTGCGCTCGCGCAGCACGTTCTCGCCGAGCCACTGCGGCCCGGAAATGTAGGGCAGCCGCGCATCGAGCATGTATTCGATCGCCGGATTGCCGCGCGAAAGCGCGTTGCCCACGATCACCAGATCGGGCGCGGGTTGCAGCTGTTCCGCCGCGTAGCCTTCCATCAAGGTGATGCCGAGCGCGCGCAACTGGTCGCTCATGGGCGGGTAGACGTTGGCGTCCGAGCCGGTGACCTCATGGCCGAGTTCGCGCGCCAGCGCGGCGATACCGCCCATGAAGGTGCCGCAGATGCCGAGGATATGGATGCGCATCGCGATCAGGTCGCGCCCAGCGCCGAGGCGAACAGCACCGTCGCGATCACATCCACGAAGCCGAGCGCGAACAACACGAGCAAGGCGCCGGGCAGCGGGATCTCCATCGCGGTACGCAGAATCCTCACGGAAATGCCGACCTGCCACAGCAACAGCACGAAGACCGCGAAGGCCGCGAGCAATTGGGGACCGCTCACTGCCGCCGGATTGACCGGATGGCCAACATACAGAAGCAGCGGCAACACGATCACTTCGAAAAGCAGGCCGCTGGCGAGCAACGCCAGCGCGGTCTGCACGAAGCGTTCGGGCTTGCCCCGCCAGCGCAGGACCGTCCTCAATGCACCCAACGTGGCCAACGCACCGAGATTGGCCGCGACGACCACGGCGACGCCGCTGCCCTGGTAGGTGTCGAAGAACGCTTCCAGCAGCGCGCCGACGATCAGCAGCGCTATCACCGCGCGTGGCGAATACGGCAGGTCCTGCGGACCGGCGCGGAACAGGCACAGGTCGCGCACGCGTGCCAGCGTTCGCAGCGAGGCGTTCACGGCTTCCACGATCAAGCGGTCGCGGCGGGGCGCGCCCGCAATGCGGCGAGCAGGCGCGCACCGATGGTTTCGATCGCGCCCACGCCGTCGATCTCGCTGAGCAGTCCGCGTTTGGCGTAGTAATCGGCCACCGGCGCGGTCTGCTGTGCGTAGACCTGCAGGCGCTTGCGCACGGTTTCCGGATTGTCGTCGGCACGGCCTTCGGCCTTGAAGCGGATTTCGCAGCGCGCCACGATGTCGGCATCCGGCACGTTCAATTTCAGCACCGCGTCGAGCGGCTGGCCGATCCGCCTCAGCAACTGATCCAGCGCATCCGCCTGGGCGAGATTGCGCGGATAACCATCCAGGATGAAGCCTGCACGCGTGTCCGGTTGCGCAAGGCGTTCTTCCAGCATGCCGAGCACGATATCGTCGGACACCAGTTGCCCGGCCTCCATCACCACCTTGGCCTTGAGGCCGAGCGGCGTACCGGCCTTGACCGCCGCGCGCAGCAGGTCGCCGGTGGAGATGTGGGCGATGCCGAGCGCCGCCTTGAGCCGCGCGGCCTGGGTGCCCTTGCCCGAACCGGGCGCGCCGAGTAACACGATACGCATGGAGTCTCCGCGAGCGGGCGCCTTGAGCCGCGGCCCGTCAATCAAAGGGTTTAAGTGTACGCTAGCGGTTGCCCAAGGTCCGCGTCAAACCCTGCAGATTCGCCAAGGAGGAGCGATGAAATCCGGCACCAGCCCATCAGGCAAGCTGCTGTACGCGCAGTCCGGCGGCGTCACCGCCGTGATCAACGCCACCGCCGCGGCGGTGATCGACACCTGCCGCAAGCACAAGATCACGGCCTACGCGGCGCGCAACGGCATCCTCGGCGCGTTGCGCGAGGACCTGATCGACACCTCGAAGGAATCGGCCGCGGCGATCAGGGCGCTGCGCCACACGCCCGGCGGCGCGTTCGGCTCCTGCCGCTACAAGTTGAAAACGATCGAGCAAAACCGCGCGCAATACGAGCGGCTGATCGAGGTTTTCCGCGCGCACGACATCCGCTGGTTCCTCTACAACGGCGGCAATGATTCGGCCGATACCGCTCTGAAGCTTTCGCAGATCGGCAAGGCGCTGGACTACGACATCCGCTGCATCGGCGTGCCCAAGACCGTGGACAACGACCTCGCCGTGACCGACTGCTGCCCGGGTTTCGGTTCGGTCGCGAAATACACCGCGGTATCGGTGCGCGAGTGCGCGCTGGACGTGGCCTCGATGGCCGAGTCGTCCACCAAGGTGTTCGTGATGGAAGTGATGGGCCGGCACGCCGGCTGGATCGCGGCTTCGGCTGGCCTTGCCGGCGAACATCGCGACGAGGCGCCGCACATCATCCTGTTCCCGGAGATCACCTTCGACGAGGCGAAATTCCTGGAGCGCGTGCGCGAAACCGTGGCGCGCGTCGGCTGGTGCGTGGTGGTCGCGTCCGAAGGCATCAAGAATCCGGACGGCAGGTTCCTTTCGGAAACAGGCACCACGGACGCCTTCGGTCACGCGCAATTGGGCGGCGTGGCGCCGACGCTCGCTTCGCTTGTGCGCGACAAATTGAAATTGAAAGTGCACTGGGCACTGCCCGATTACCTGCAACGGTCGGCGCGCCACATCGCGTCAAAAACCGATGCCGAGCAGGCGTACGCCGTCGGCCAGGCCGCCGTCGAATACGCGCTCAAGGGCATGAACGCGGTGATGCCGGTGATCACGCGCACGTCCGATTCCCCGTACCGTTGGAAGATCGAACCGGCAAAGTTGGACAAGATTGCCAACCGTGAGAAGAAAGTCCCGCGTTCGTTCTTCAGCAAGGACGGCTACGGGATCACCGCCGCCGCGCGCGCCTACCTGTCGCCACTGATCCGTGGGGAGGCGCCGCCGCCGTATGGGAAGAACGGATTGCCGGAATACGTGATGCCGAAAAACGCGGCGGTGCGGAAGAAGCTGCCGGCGTTTGCGATCTAGCATCCCGCTAGCCAAACCCTTCCCTGCCGCTATACTCGGCCGGTTGCCCGGCGCGGTGGTTCCGCGAGCGCTTGCGACTGTCCTGCCCGGACAGTCGCGCGAGCGGAACCGGGGAGGCAGGGATGCCGACCGGAAAGCGCACCAGGGAAGGTTCTGACGTAAACCTCACTACAGAAGGGGTCATCCGATGCTGCTGCAAGAGTATGGTCTGTGGATCGCGCTCGGCTGCGCGATCGTC
>DASSFA010000168.1:0-3173 GCA_035694895.1 Rhodanobacteraceae bacterium
TCGGGACTCGAGAGCCGCGTAAGCCCCCACCGTCTTCCGGGGCCGCCGCGACTTGATCGCGGCGGAATCCGGAATCTGCTCTTCACGCATCCGCAAGAGGGCAGATTCCGGATCATCGCTGCGCGATGTCCGGAATGACGAGACGCTGATGGCTTGCTTTGGTCGCCAATCCATGCCGTATCTGGAAGTATCGCTAACGCTCACAGCCGAACAGCAGCCGCGCGCCGAAGCCACGCTGGAAGAACTCGGCGCTCTTTCCATCACGTTGCTGGATGCGGATGCGCAAACGCCGGACGAGCGTGCGATCTTCGAACCCGGCGTGGGCGAGACGCCGCTCTGGAAAGCGCTGGTGCTGAACGCGCTGTTCGAAAGCGATGTGGATCGCGGCGCCATCGTTTCCGCGTTGCGCGACTCGCTGCCCGAGCTTTCGCCGGGACAGGTCGCCTTCCGCGAAGTCGCGGACCAGGACTGGGAGCGCGCGTGGATGGACCGCTTCCAGCCGATGCGCTTCGGGCGGCGGTTGTGGATCTATCCGTGGAATATCGAACCGCCAGCCGACGAAGCCGAACGCGTGATCGTCCGCCTTGATCCCGGGCTCGCCTTTGGCACCGGCACGCACCCGACTACCGCGCTGTGCCTGGAATGGCTCGATAGCCTGCCGCTCGCCGGCAAGACCGTGCTCGATTTCGGCTGCGGCTCCGGCGTGCTGGCGATCGCCGCGCTGAAGCTCGGCGCCGCGCACGCGATCGGCGTGGACAACGATCCGCAGGCGCTCACGGCATCGCAGGACAACGCCCAGCGCAATGGCGTGGCGGGCCGGCTTGCACTTTGCGCGCCGGGCGACCTGCCCGTCGCGCAACACGACGTGCTGGTTGCGAACATCCTGGCCGGTCCCCTGCACGACCTCGCGCCCCTCTTCGCCACGCTGCTGAAGCCCGGTGCGCCGTTTGCGCTCTCGGGCATCCTTGCCGGGCAGGAAGGCGAACTGCTGGGGCGCTACGCCGCGTGCGGCTTCGCCGATCTGCAGGTTGCGCAGCGCGAAGATTGGATGCGCATCGCAGGGGTCAGGAGCAAGGAGCAAAGGGCGAAATAGCGCAAAGCGGCGTTTCGCGACAAGTCGCTCTTCCTCTTTCCTCTTTTCGCTTTACTCTTCAACCCAGCCATGTACACACAATGCCCCGAATGCCTGACCATCTACGTCGTGGACACGGCGACGCTTGGGCAGGGGCATGGCAGCGTTCGCTGCGCCCATTGCACGATGGTGTTCGATGCGTTGCCGTCGCTGAGTGACACGCTTCCGCCGGAGCCGTTCATGAATCTGCCGGTGCAGCCACCGGCGACGGAAGCGCCGCGGCTGATGCAGCCGGTGATTCGTGCCCATCCGGACTACGCCGCGCAAGCCGATGCACCGCCACCCGCGCCCGCGCGGGACGCGCTGCCGACTTTCGTGCGGCGGCGCG
Organism: Rhodanobacteraceae bacterium; assembly: GCA_035694895.1. Classification (GTDB taxonomy): domain Bacteria; phylum Pseudomonadota; class Gammaproteobacteria; order Xanthomonadales; family Rhodanobacteraceae; genus 66-474. The sequence continues at coordinate 1,461 of DASSFA010000168.1, forward strand.
CACGCAGGCGCGTCCACAACGGCCGCTGGATCGGCGGTTGCGCGATGCTGGCCCTGCTGCTCGCCGCGCAATTGGCCTGGGCCAATCGCGTCGCGCTCTCCGACAATCCCGGCACGCGCCCGCTGCTCGCGCACTTCTGCGCCGCCCTGAGATGCACGCTGCCGCCGAAGCAGGACCTGTCCAGGCTCACCCTGCTTTCGCGTGACATCCGTCCACATCCGAGCGTGCCGGGCGCGTTGATCATCAGCGCGACCATCCGCAACGATGCCGATTTCACCCAGCCTTATCCGCTGATCCGCATCGCGCTTTCCGATCTGGACGAAAACGAGGTCGCGATGCGGCGCTTCCGTCCGGCCGAGTACGTGAGCGATCCGAAAACGCGCGCGGCGGGACTCGCCCCCGGCGCGACAATTGCAGTCGCATTTGAAGTGGAAGACCCGGGCAGGAACGCCGTCGCTTTCGAATTCGGATTCGAGTAGGAACGGAAAACGCAACCCTTATCTTTGGCAAAAGACGGCGCTACACTCACCGACCCCGGTGCGCAACGCGCCATTCGTTGCAACGAGAAACGTGGAAGCTGCGGCCTTGAATGCGATAACGCCCCTGCACCCGTCCAGCACCGAAGCCGGTGGCGCCGCCGCGCTGCGCGAATGCGTGGCGCGCAGCACGCGCCGATACCTTGTGGATCTCGACGGCACGCCTTGCGCGGAAGGTCTCTACGCGTTGCTGCTGCGCGAAGTGGAAGTGCCGCTGCTCACCGAGGTGCTGCGCTGGTGCGGCGGCAACCAGAGCCGCGCCGCCGAAGCGCTCGGCATCAATCGCGCCACCCTGCGCAAGAAATTGCTTGCGCACGGCCTGGTCTGAGCCGGCCGACGTGGCCGGCGCAGGCACCCTTCCCGCTTCGGTTTCCGCGGTGGTCCCGATCCGCCGCGCGCTGCTGAGCGTTTCCGACAAGAACGGCCTGGCCGATCTGGGCCGCGCCCTGCACGCGCTGGGCGTGGAGCTGATTTCCACCGGCGGCAGCGCGCAGGCCCTGCGCGAAGCCGGCGTGCCGGTGCGCGACGTCAGCGAACTCACCGGCTTCCCGGAAATCATGGACGGCCGCGTCAAGACGCTGCATCCGAAGGTGCACGGCGGCCTGCTCGGCCGGCGCGACATTGACGATGCGGTGATGCGCGAACACGAGATCGCGCCGATAGACCTGCTGGTGGTGAACCTCTACCCGTTCGCGCAAACCGTGGCGCGCGAGGACTGCAGCTACGAGCAGGCGGTGGAGAACATTGACATCGGCGGCCCGGCGATGATGCGCGCGGCGGCCAAGAATCACGAGCGCGTCACGGTGGTGTGCGATCCGGCCGACTATGCCGACCTGATAGAAACGCTGCATCGCGACGGCGGCAGCACGCCGGAGCTGCGCAAACGGCTGGCGGCCACGGCATTCGCGCACACCGCGCGCTACGACGGCATGATCGCCGACTGGCTGTCCGCGCGCATCGAGGGCGAACAGGCGCATGCCTTCCCGCCGACGCTGCATGTCTCGCTGCGACGCGCACGCGAATTGCGCTACGGCGAGAACCCGCACCAGGGCGCGGCGCTGTACGTCAACGAACGCGCGCCGAACGGCAGCGTGGCGGGCGCGCGCGTGCTCGCCGGCAAGGAGCTGTCCTTCAACAATCTGGCGGACGCCGATACCGCGCTGGAGTGCGTCAAGGC
>DASSFA010000169.1:0-4648 GCA_035694895.1 Rhodanobacteraceae bacterium
AACGCGAAGAACGCGCGCAGGCTTTGCGCTTCGCCGCCGCGCGGCTTGCCCGGGCGGTCGTTGTCGTTCCAGGCGTACACGTCGACGTGCAGCCAGGGAACGGTGGAAGGCACGAAGCGTTCCAGGTACAGCGCGGCGGTGATCGCGCCGGCGTGGCGCGACGAACCGGTGTTGGCCAGATCGGCCACGTGGGAAGCCAGCATGGTTCGATACGGACGCCACAGCGGCAGCCGCCACAGCGGATCATGCTGCGCGCGCGCAGCGGCCAATACCTGTTCGGCCGCCCGATCATCATTGGCGAACAGCGCCGGCAAATCAGGGCCCAGCGCGACGCGCGCGGCGCCGGTGAGCGTGGCGAAATCGATCAACAGGTCCGGCTTTTCCTCCACGCATGCGGCCAGCGCGTCGCACAGGATCAGCCGGCCTTCCGCGTCGGTGTTGTCCACCTCCACCGTGACGCCGGCGCGGGTGCGGATCACTTCGCCCGGGCGCATCGCGTTGCCGGAAATCGCATTGTCCACCGCCGGGATGATCACAAGCAGGCGCACCGGCAGCTTCGCGGTCATGATCAGCTGCGCCAGCGCGATCGCGTGCGCGGCACCGCCCATGTCCTTCTTCATCCAGCGCATGCCATCCGCGCTCTTGATGCTCAGGCCGCCGGAGTCGAAGCACACGCCCTTGCCCACGATGGCCAGCAGCGGATCGGAAGCCTTGCCCCAGCGCAGTTCCGCCACGCGCGGTGCGTGCGCGCTGCCGCGGCCGACCGCGTGCACGGTCGGGAAACCCGCCCGCAGCAATTCGTCGCCGCTCCATTCCCGGTACCTGGCGCGATGCGCGCGCGCCAGCTCGCGAACCGCATCGCACAACTGCGGCGGATCCATGTCTTCGCTGGGCGTGTTGACCAGGTCCCGCACCTTGCAGATCGCATCCACGGTCGGCGCGATCTGTTCCAGCACCGCGCGCGGCAGGTTCAGGCGCGGCGGTGCGGCAGGCTCGGCGACGTAACGCGAAAAACGATAGGCGCCCAGCGCCCAGCCCAGCGCGGCGTCGGGTGCGGACACAAGGTCGTTGTCCAGCCGGTAATCGCCGGCCGGCAGCAGCGAAGGCAATGCACCGAGCGCGAGCATCGGCGTGGAGGCGTCCACGCCGGCCAGCACGCGCGCGGCGTCGCCGTGCGCATCGGGCAGCAGGCAGAAGGTGCCGGGACTCGCATCGAAGCCGCACGCGCGCGCCCAGCGGCGCTCGCGCGCGGAAAGTTGCTTTTCGCGCGCGGGCCAGTGGGCGCGATCGATCGCTTCCAGCGGAAGCGCACGGGTTTTGCGTGCGAGCTCGGCGAGCCCGCGCATCAATTTGCTCTCACGCGCATCAGTTGGATCTCAATTGCAGCACCTGGCCCACTTGCAGGACGTCGTTCTTCAGGTCGTTCCACTTGCGCAGGTCGGCCACGCTCACCGAATACCTGCGGGCGATTTTTGAAAGTGTATCGCCTTTGTCCACCGTGTAACGGGCCGGGCGGTCCGGGGTCGCGACGGAATTCACCGGCGTCACCGCGCCGCTGGCTGCCACCACCACCGGATTCGACGGCGCCACCGCTTCGGCGTGCTTCACGCCGGGATCGGCCGCCGTGCGCGCCGAGGGGCTCACCCTGGCGTCGGCGACCTGCGCGGCCGCGGCGACCGTGGAGGAGGGCGCTCCCGTCGGCAGCGCCGGCGCGGCCTGCGCTTGCGTGGCCGCCACTTCCGCATGCGTTTCCTGCGAAGCCGGCAAGCCTTCGCTCACCATCTTCGCGGTGACCGCGGCGAGCTGCTGGTCCGGCGACTGCAACGCCGCATCCGCGTACGGCAGCAGGTCGTGTTCGCGCATCAGTTTCTTCGCTTCGTCACTGGCGAGGAAATCCATGAACTGCTGGACCTGCGACGCGTGCGGATTGTTCGGGTTGGTGGCGAGGTAGATCGCCGAGTAAAGCGGATAGCTGCCATCGGCGATGGTGGTCGCCGTCGGCATCACGCCTTCGACCGGGATGATCTTCACCTTGCGGTTGCCGCGCACGCCGGACAGCGAGGAAAGCCCCAGCGACTTGGGATCCAGCGCGATGCCCTGTTCCAGCGTATCCACGTTGATGTAGGAACGCGGCATCACGATCGGCGCATTGCCGCGACCGTACAGCAGCCGGCGCAGGCTGTATTCGCTGCCGTCCAGCGGGCTGGCGATGGTGTAGAGGTCGATCGGCTCGTCCTTTCCGCCGAGCTCGCTCCAGTTGGTGATCTTGCCCCAGTAGATGTCGTGCAACTGCTTCAGCGTGATGTTGCTCACCGGGTTGTCCGGCGAGGTGATCATCACCAGCGCGTCCCATGCCACCGGCGTGAAGGTGAGGCCTGCCTCCTGCGCGCGGCCGGGGAAGCCGGGGCGCGCGCTGGCGGCGATGTCCGCGGTGCCATTGAGCGTGGCGTCGATGCCGGAGACCGTGTTGAACGGCTGCACCTCCACTTTGCCCTTGCCCGCGTCCTCGTATGCCTGCGCGACGGCATCCAGTCCGCGCGAAGTCGCGAGGTCGCCGCGGATCACCAGTGGCGGGCCGCTGGATTCGCTGTGATGGCTGGATTTCCTGTGGCTGGTCTTGGCGGCGGCTGTGTTGCAGGCCGCGCCGGCGAAACACACCAGCACGGTGGCGAGCAGCAGGTGCAGGGGGCGAAGGGTCATGCGGGATTCCATGTGCGTGCGATCGCTCGGGCTCGAGCGGCAGGATTATCGCCCGCGCCGCCCTCGGGCGCGTGAAAGCGTCCGCAGTTTTGACAACGCGCGCGCCGGGTGCGAAGCCGAGCGCATCCGGCGCGCGCGGGTTCACTGCATCGGCACCTGCGCGATCTGGCCATCGCGCACGATGGTCAGGATCAATTGCCGCGGATGCGCCGCCAGCGCGCGCTTGAACGTCGCGAGATTGGCCATGGCGGTGCTGTTGACGCCGATCACGATGTCGCCGGACTGCAGGCCCTGCTGCGCGGCGCGGCTGCCGTCCTGCACCTCGCTGATGCCCACGCCGTTGATGCCCTGCTGCCGCACGCTGCCCGGCAGTTCCACGAAGGATGCGCCGGCGAGCCGCGGATCCAGCGAACCGCCGGCCAGCGTGTTGGCATCCGCCGCAAGCTTCGCGCTCACCTGCAGGTGCCTGCTGCCGCGCTGGACATCCAGCGTCAGCGTGGTGCCCAGCGGCTTCAAGCCCTGCGCGTTGCGCAAGTCCTGCGCGTTGTCGATCGGCTTGCCGTCCACCGCCACCACCAGGTCGCCGGGTTTCAAGCCGGCTTTTGCCGCCGGCGAGCCGGGCGTCACTTCTGTGATCAGCGCGCCGTTGCGCGCGCTCGTGCCGAGCGCGGCGGCGACTTGCTGGGTGAGGTCCTGCGCTTCCACGCCGAGACTGCCGCGGCTGACGTGTCCGGTCTTGATCAGCTGCTGCATCACCGAGACGGCGAGGTCGGAGGGGATCGCGAAACCCAGTCCCGCGCTGGCGCCCGACGGCGAATAGATCATCGAGTTGATGCCGACCAGTTCGCCGGCGAGGTTCACCAGCGCGCCGCCGGAGTTGCCGGGATTGATCGAGGCGTCGGTCTGGATGTAGTTCTGGTAACCGTTGGTGCGCAGGTCCTGCCGCTGCAGGCCGGAGATGATGCCGGACGTGGCCGACTGGCCGAGTCCGAACGGATCGCCGATCGCCACCACGAAATCGCCCACCCGCAGTTTCTTCGAATCGGCGACCGGCAGCGCGGTGAGGTCCTTCGCCTGGATCTGGATCACCGCGATGTCGGTGGCGGGGTCCGCGCCGATCAGCCTGGCCTTGAAGCTGCGCCCGTCGGTCAGCGTCACGCGGATGTCGTCGGCCCCGGCGACCACATGGTTGTTGGTCAGGATGTAACCCTTGCCGGCGTCCACGATCACGCCCGAACCCAGCGACTGCTCGACCTGCTCGCGCGGGGGCAGGTTCGGAATGCCGAAGAACTGCCGCATGATCGGATCGGAGAAGAACGGATCCACGACGCGACGGTGCGTGGTCGAGGAGATGTTCACCACCGCCGGTGACACTTTGGCGAGCATCGGCGCCAGCGAGGGCAGCGGCTGGCCGTTCACCGCCGGCGGCAGGGTGCCGGCATTGCCGCAGCCGGCAAGGGCAAGGAGTACCAGCAGCGAAGCGAGGAAAAACGAGCGTCGGAAACGGGCGATGGGGGGCATTCGGGTTCCTCTCGAGGTTGCGGACCGGCGTTGGACTGCGCCGGGTGCGTCAGGGTTCGGCGCAAACCCCAAGTTGTACACCCGCGTGGATGCCGAATGCTGGCTGGCAGCTTTACACGGAAGCCCGGGCAGCGTAAGGTCAAGCTCCGCGCGCGATCACAACATCTTGTGTCTGACCCCACCGGGGTTTACCAAGGCTTGGGTCGTGGTGCAACATGGTGGGGTGGGGGAGATGGAGACCGGAATGCGGCATTCCAGGCGCGCAGGCGGCCTGTTTTCCAGATGAATTCGCGCCCGCGCAGCCTGGCGCGGCGCGGGCTGCATGCGCAGGAAGCGAACACACCAACATGACTCCCGGACAAGACAAGCGGCGAACAAATCAACATGCGAACCAGCAAGCGGAGGGGACACGGATGAGCACGGTGCG
>DASSFA010000170.1:0-3067 GCA_035694895.1 Rhodanobacteraceae bacterium
GCTGAGTGTGGATGCGAGCGACACCAGCCAGGGCATCTTCCGCGCTCACGAGACGATTCCGGTGCACGCCGGCGAACTGACGCTGCTGTATCCGAAATGGTTGCCGGGCAACCACTCGCCCAGCGGTCCGATCGACAAGCTCGCGGGTTTGAAGATCAGCGCGAATGGCAAGCCGCTGACCTGGACGCGCGACAAGTACGACGTGTTTGCCTTCCACGTGGACGTGCCGCAGGGCGTGTCCAGCATCGACGTGGATTACCAGTTCCTGTCGCCGCGCGCCCGCAATCAGGGCCGGATCGTGATGACCGACGCGATGCTGAACCTGCAGTGGAACGCGGTGGTGCTGTATCCGGCCGGGCATTACTCGCGTCAGATCACCTATGCGCCGAGCGTGAAGCTGCCGGGCGGCTGGCAGCTCGGCACGGCATTGGAGACGCAGTCGAAATCGGGCGACACGGTGACCTTCAAGCCGACCACGCTCAACACGCTGGTGGATTCGCCGATCTACGCGGGCGAGTACTTCAAGCGCGTGGACCTCGATCCCGGCGCCAAGGTGCCGGTGCACCTGGACATCGTCGCCGACGCGCCGAAATATCTGGAGATTTCATCCGAACAGTTGCAGGCACACCGGAACCTGGTGACGCAGGCCTACAAGCTGTTCGATTCGCATCACTACGACCATTACGACTTCCTGTTCTCGCTCTCCGACGAGATGAGCGGCAACGGCCTGGAGCATCACCAGTCGAGCGAGGACGGCACTTCGGCCGACTACTTCACCGACTGGAACGGCAACGCGCCCGGCCGCGACCTGCTGGCGCACGAGTACACCCATTCGTGGAACGGCAAGTTCCGCCGTCCCGCGGATTTGTGGACGCCCAACTTCAACGTGCCGATGGGCGATTCGCTGCTGTGGGTCTACGAAGGTCAGACGCAGTACTGGGGCTTCGTGCTGGCCGCGCGCTCGGGCCTGTGGAATCCGGATCAGTTCAAGGACGCGCTGGCGCTGGTCGCGGCGACCTACCAGGACAACCGCCCCGGTTTCGACTGGCGCAACGTCCAGGACACCACCAACGATCCGACGATCGCGCGCCGCGCGCCACTGCCGTTCCGCAATTACCAGATGAGCGAGGATTACTACAGCGCCGGCCAGTTGATCTGGCTGGCGGTGGATTCGAAGATCCGGTCGCTCACGAACGACAGGAAGTCGCTGGATGATTTCGCCAGCGCGTTCTTCGGCGTTCACAACGGCAGCTTCGTCACCGACACCTACACCTTCGACGACGTGGTCGCGGCGTTGGACGGCGTCGCGAAATACGACTGGGCGACCTTCCTGCGCTCGCGGCTGGACGCCAACCGGCCGCCGATGGACGGCATCGCCGCGTCCGGCTGGAAGCTGGTCTACACCGACAAGGAAAGCGACTACGAGAAGTCGCTGGAGAAGAACCGCAAGTTTGCCGATTTCACCTATTCGCTCGGGCTGACCTTGTCGGCCAAGGACGGCGAGATCGGCGACGTGCGCTGGAACAGTCCTGCCTTCAAGGCCGGCATCTCGCCGGGCGCCGAGCTGGTCGCGGTGAACGGCCATGCCTACAAGGCCGAGCTGCTGAAAGATGCAATCACGGCCGCCAAGGCCGACAAAAAGCCGATCGAACTGCTGATCAAGCATCAGGACGAATACAAAGTGGTGCCCGTGGACTACCACGGCGGCCTGCGTTATCCGCACCTGGAACGGGCTTCGGGTCCCGATTACCTGTCGCAGATCATCGCCGCGAAGAAGTAACGGACGCCATTCCCCGGGGCGGTCCGGATGCAATCCGGGCCAGAACCGGACCGCTTCCGTGCAGCGCAGGTCGGCGATCGCGCTGCTGACATCACGCTGTCAGCAGCGCCCGCCCATCCTGCGCTCATCCAAAGATGGGAACGCACATGGATCACGCCGCAAACCTGGCACTGTTCGCGTTGCTGGTGTTCGGCATCGTCGTGCTGCCGGGCATGGACATGGCGTTCGTGATGGGCAGTTCGCTGGTCGCAGGCCGCAGGCATGGTTTCGCGGCCGTCGCGGGGATCGTCACCGGCGGCATCGGCCACGTGGTGATGACCACGCTCGGCATCGGCGTGCTGCTGAAAGTGGTGCCGGGCGCGTTCAACGCACTGCTGCTCGCCGGCGCGCTCTACATCGCGTGGATCGGCATTTCGCTGCTGCGTTCCGATTCGGCGTTCGGCATGCAGGATGGAAACGGAACCAGCGGTTCGGCGTGGCTCACCTTCCGGCGCGGCGCGCTGACCTGCCTGATGAACCCGAAGGCGTACCTTTTCATGCTGGCGGTGTTCCCGCAATTCCTGCGCGCGGAATACGGCCCGCTCTGGACGCAGGCGCTGACCCTGTGGGCCATCATCGCGCTCACGCAGACCTGCGTGTATGGCGCGGTCGCGCTTGCGGCCGCACAGGCGCGCGGCTGGCTGGTCGGGCGGCCTGCTGCCGCGATTGCCGCCTCGCGCGCGGTCGGCGTGGTGCTGGTCGTCGCGGCGGTGTTTACCGCGGCGGAGGGTTGGCGTTCACTCTGAATGCGCGGGCACGTCGTGCGATCGCAAGTGCGGTTGCCTGAGGAAGCCCCGTACCTGGCGTGCCTCTTCAGGCGTGAGCGTCTGCAGCAGGGTGATCTCGCCGGCCACCTGCCTGGCCAGCGGCAGGCCGTCGCGGAACACGACGCGCGAATTGGTCAGCACCGGTACCTTGTCGCCGGGCAGCACGCTTCCGACCAGGTTGAGCGGATCGGCGCCGCTGATCGAGACTAGGTTTTCATCGTGTTCCTTGCGCGCGCTGCGCAGCGCGCCGATCGCTTCGGGCAAAGCGAACTGCTCGCCGACCATGCCGGCCACGAAGCGGCCGCCTCGGATTTCGCCGCGCGCCTCCAGCCGCTGGTAGACGCGACGCAGTTCACGCCATGGCGGCAGCCATGCCGCTTCGCGCTGGATCAGCGTCCAGAACACCACGCCCCAGCGGCGCAGCAGGGTGCGGGCGATGTGTTCGACATGTTCTCCCTCCAGCCGGGGGGGAACGTTGCGC
>DASSFA010000171.1:0-8630 GCA_035694895.1 Rhodanobacteraceae bacterium
CGGCCGACGAGCACGGACGGGCGACGATCTACGAGCTGCTCAAGGGGGCCGATCTTCCGTGGCTTGCACCGGTCGGACGCCTGGACAAGGCCAGCGAGGGCCTGCTGCTGATGGGCAACGACCCGGAATGGGCCGCGCGGATCACCGATCCGTCTTCCCATTTGCCCAAGACCTACCACGTGCAAGTGCGCGGCGTGCCGGATGCGCAAGCCTTGCAGCAATTGCGCGCGGGCGTGGCGGAGGGCGATGAAAAACTTTCCGCCCGCGCGGTGTCGCTGCTCCGTGCCGGCGAGAAGAACGCCTGGCTCGAGATCGTGCTGGATCAGGGGCGCAACCGGCAGATCCGCCGCATGCTCGCGGCGCTGGATTACGAGGTCCTGCGGCTGATCCGCGTGGCCATCGGCCCGCTCGCGCTGGGTGATCTCGCGAAGGGATCCTGGCGACGACTGAGCGCGGCGGAAATCGCCGCGCTCGCTCCGGAACCGGGAAAGATCAGGTCTTCAGCAGGCCCAACTCGCGCCCGACGGAAGTGAACGCGGCGATGGCACGGTCCAGGTGTTCGCGCGTGTGCGCCGCGGACATCTGTGTGCGGATGCGCGCCTGGCCTTGTGCCACGACCGGGAAGAAGAAGCCGATCGCATAGATGCCGTGTTCCAGCAGCCTGGCGGCGAAGCTCTGCGCGAGTTTCGCATCGTGGATCATCACCGGTACGATCGGATGCGTGCCCGGCTTGATGTCGAAACCCGCCGCGACCATCTTCTCGCGGAAGTAGCGCGTGTTCGACATCAGCTTCTCGCGCAGCTCGCCGGCCTCGCCCAGCATGTCGAACACCTCGATCGCGGCGGCGACCACGTGCGGCGGCAGCGAGTTGGAGAACAGATACGGCCGCGAACGTTGGCGCAGCATTTCGATGATCTCGCCGCGGCCGGTGGTGAAGCCGCCGACCGCGCCGCCCAGCGCCTTGCCCAGCGTTCCGGTGAACACGTCGATCCTGTCCATCACGCCGTGCACTTCCGCCGAGCCGCGGCCGGTCGCGCCGAGGAAGCCGGTGGCGTGGCACTCGTCGATGTGCACCAGTGCGTTGTACTGCTTCGCCAGCGCGGTGATCTTGTCCAACGGTGCGATGAAGCCATCCATCGAGAACACGCCATCGGAGGAGATGATCTTGCTGCGCGCGCCGGCGGCATCGGCGGCCTGCAACTGGACTTCGAGGTCGGCCGTATCGCAGTTGGCGTAGCGGAAGCGCCTGGCCTTGCACAAGCGGATGCCGTCGATGATGGAAGCGTGATTGAGCGCATCGGAGATGATGGCGTCCTGCTCGCCCAGCAGCGGCTCGAACAGGCCGCCATTGGCGTCGAAGCAGGCCGCGTAGAGGATCGCGTCTTCGGTGCCGAAGAATTTCGCGATCTTCTGCTCGAGTTCCTTGTGCAGGTCCTGCGTTCCGCAGATGAAGCGCACGGAAGCCATGCCGAAACCGTGCGTGTCCAGTGCGCGCTTGGCCGCCTCGATCAGGCGCGGATGATCGGCAAGACCGAGGTAATTGTTGGCGCAGAAGTTCAGCACCTTGCGGCCATCGGCCAGGGTGATCTCCGCCGACTGCGGCGAGACGATGATGCGTTCCGACTTGTACAGGCCCGAATCGCGGATCGCATCGAGTTCGCTGGTGAAACGGTCTTGTGCGGCGTAGGTCATGGTTGGTTTTCCTTGCGATCGTCCATGATCGCTGCTCGAATAATTCAGCTCGCAAAATTCGGTCTTCGCGTCCATCAAGACCAGAAGTGGCCATCCATGGCCACACTTTTCCACAACAGCACGCTTCGACAGCGCTCTCCGCCGCCGGATTCCGGAGCTAGCTCCAGCTGCACACCACTTTTCCGCACTGTCCCGACGCCATCAGGTCGAAGCCTTTCTGGAAGTCGTCGATGGCGATCTGGTGCGTCAGCACCTTCTGCAGCGGGAACCCGGTCAGCAGCATCTGCGTCATCTTGTACCAGGTCTCGTACATGCGCCGGCCGTAGATGCCGTGCAGCACCAGGCCCTTGAAGATCACCCGATCCCAGTCGATGCCCGCGCCCTTGGGCAGCAGGCCGAGCAGGGCGACCTTGCCGCCGTGGTACATCACGTCCAGCATGTCGTTGAAGGCGCGCGGATTGCCGGACATTTCCAGTCCGACATCGAAGCCTTCCATGTGCAGGTCGGCGACGACGTCCTTCAGCGACTGCTTCGAGACATTGACCACGCGCGTGGCGCCCATGTCGGCGGCCAGCTGCAGGCGATAGTCGTTGACATCGGTGACGACCACGTTGCGTGCGCCGACGTGCCTGGCGATGCCCGCGGCGATGATGCCGATCGGGCCCGCGCCCGTGATCAGCACGTCCTCGCCGATCAGGTCGAATTCCAGCGCGCAGTGCGCGGCATTGCCGTACGGGTCGAAGAACGCGGCGAGTTCGGACGGAATCGCATCCGGGATCGGCCACAGGTTGGAGGCCGGCATCGCGATGTATTCGGCGAAGGCCCCGTTGCGGTTGACGCCGATGCCGACCGTGTACGGGCACAGGTGCGGGCGGCCGGCGCGGCAGTTGCGGCACATGCCGCAGACGATGTGGCCTTCGGCGGATACGCGCTGGCCGACGGTGTAGCCGCGCACGCCCGGCCCGATGTCCACGATCCGGCCCACGAATTCGTGGCCGATCACCAGGCCCGGCTTGATCGTGCGCTGTGCCCACTCGTCCCAGTTGTAGATGTGCAGGTCGGTGCCGCAGATCGCGGTCTTCTCCAGCTTGATCAACACCTCGTTGGGGCCGATCTGCGGAACCTGCACCTCATCGAGCCAGATGCCCTTGGCGGCTTCGCGCTTGACCAGCGCCTTCATCATTTGCGGCATGGCTGACTCCCGGGACAGAACACCGGAATTATATCGTTTGCGGGGCGGATCCCGCTCAGGATTTCCTGAAGATGCTTCGAGGGCGAGGATGGATTGGCACCGCCGGAGCGCACAACCGGAGCGCACACCTCAGCGGCTGTTCAAGCTTCCAGCGCCAGCAGGGTCTCCCGCTCGTCCTGCAATGCGCGCCACAGGTCCGCTTCCATCGGCCGCGCGAAGTGGTAACCCTGCAGGCGATCCACCTTGTGGCGTTCGAACCAGTCAAGTTGCGCGGCGGTTTCAATGCCCTCGACAACGGTCTCGATGTCGAGACTGCGCGCCAGTATGACGAGCGCGGCGACGATGGCCGCGGCGCGTGGATCCAGCAGCACCTCGTCGGCGAAACTGCGGTCTATCTTCAGGCAGTCCACCGGCAGCCGCCGCAGGTGGTTGAGCGAGGAATAACCTGTGCCGAAGTCGTCCAGCGACACCCGTACGCCCAGGCTGCGCAGACGCGTCAGGCATTCGGTGGCGCGATCGATGTCCTCCAGCGCGGAAGACTCCACTACTTCCAGTTCCAGCCGCTGCGGAGCCAGGCCGGTGGATGCCAGCACCGCGCGCACCAGGTCGGGAAAATGCTCGCGCTGGAAACTGCGCGTGGAGATGTTCACGGCGACGCTCAGTTGCCTGCCGGCGTGCGGCCGCCACTGCTGGGCCTCGCGGCAGGCGCTTTCCAGCACGTGCCGATCGAGATCCTCGATCATGCCCAGCCGTTCCATCTCCTCTATGAACATGTCCGGACCCAGCAGTCCGCGCTTCGGGTGCCGCCAGCGCACCAGAGCTTCGGCGCCGGCGAGATTGTGGCTGTTGGCGGCCAGCAGCGGTTGATAGTGCAATTCGAACTCACCGCGCAGCAGCGCGCGGCGCAGTTCCGCCTGCAGGCTGAGGCGCGTCAGCACCAGCGAGTTCATCTCGGTCGAGTAGAACCGGAAGCGGTTGCCGCCCTCGTCGTGCGCCTGCTGCGCGGCGGCTTCGGCCGAGCCGATCAATGTCGCGGCCTGCACCGCGTCGTCCGGCGACAGCGCGATGCCGATGCTCGCCGAAAGCGCCAGTTCGCGCCCGCCGCTGTAGAACGGCGCGCGCAGCATCGCGAGCAGGTTGTCGGCGCACGCGGCCAGGTCGCCGGTGGCGTGCACGTGCGGCACCACCTGCACCAGTCGCGATTCCGAAAGACGCGCGGGCCTCGGCCAGCCGGGCAGGGCGCACTCCTGCACGCGCGAGGCGGCTTCCGCGATCACCGCCTCGGCCGCGACCATGCCCAGCGAACTGCTCAACATGTCGGCCTGGTCCACGCGGACCAGCACCGCGGCGGTACGCTGGTTGGTCCCGCGAAGGCTGATTTCCAGGTCCGACATCAGCCGGCGCCGGTTCGGGAAGCCTGTGACCGGATCGAAATCGCGCAGCCGGCGCAGCGCGGTATCGGCGCGCTCGTAGCGCAGCCGCTCGTCTTCCAGCAACCACACGACCAGGCCGTAGCCGATGAACAGCTGCGCGATCAGGTCGAGGATGCCGACGTACTGCGCCCAGCCCACGACCACGTTGAAATCGGCCTCGGCGATGAGGACCGCCAGCACGTGCAGCAACTGCACGCCGTAGGCGCCCATCGCGAATGCCGCCAGCCGCGCGCCCAGGCCGGAACGCCGCGCGCGCCGCCACAGCAGGATCGCCACGATCAGATAAGCCGCACCGGTGACCGCGTAACGCAGCGCGCTGTGCAGCACGATGCGATGGGTGGATACCGCGGCAGGCGCGGCGAACAACAGCGCCGTGAACGCGCCGAACAGGATCGAAGCAACCAGCACCCCGCGGATCATCTGCCGGGTGGGCGGGTGCCGGCCGAGCACGGCCACCGTACCCAGCGCCAGCAAAGCCACCTGCAGGTAAGCGGCGATCAGCGAAGTGATCGAAAGCATCACGCGGACGAGGGCGCCGCTTCCGGACAGATCCCCCATGTTCATCGCGAGCCAGGCAAATACCAGGTAAAACGCCAGCGCGATGAAGGACAACCCCCACATGCGCAGGTGTTCCAGCCGGGACACGCGGTAGTAATAGGCAAAGATCGCGGCCTGCGCGGTCGCGCAGCCGGCCTGTGCCAGATACATCACGAGCTCGAGTCCGTGCCCTTCGTTCATCGGTTCGTCCAGTCCGGTGTCGGGAATACCTATCCCGGCGGAAACCGGATTCGGCGCACCTCAGCAGCCTCGGGGGTGCCCTATGAGACTCCGGTTGCGCGGGCGTGTAAAGCGCCGCCGGAAAAAGCCGGCCCCGCCCCTACAATGCGCCAATGCTCCTTCACGGCAAGCCGGACGCGCGTCCACCCGCGATTTTCCTGATGGGCCCGACCGCGTCGGGCAAGACCGCGCTGGCCTGCGCGCTGGCGGCCGGATCGCCGCTGCGGCTGGTCAGCGTGGATTCCGCGCTGGTCTACCGCGGGCTGGACATCGGCGCGGCCAAGCCGGACGCCGCCACCCTGGCGCGCCATCCGCACGCTCTGATAGACATCCGCGATCCCGCGCAGCCCTACTCGGCGGCCACGTTCCGGGAAGACGCGCTCGCGGCGATGGCGCGCATCACCGCCGCAGGAGCCGTGCCGTTGCTGGTCGGCGGAACGGGGCTGTATTTCCGTGCCTTGGAACGTGGCTTGTCGGAACTGCCGCAGGCCGATCCCGACCTGCGCGGGCGGATCGCAGGCGAAGCGCAGCGGCACGGCTGGCCGGCCCTGCACGCCAGACTGGCCGAACGCGACCCGCAAGCCGCCGCGCGCATCCGCCCGAACGACGCCCAGCGCATCCAGCGTGCGCTGGAGGTGATCGGGCTGACCGGCCAGCCGCTTTCGCAACAGCAGGGCAGGACACGCGCGCGGCTTCCCTACCGGCTGTTGAAGCTGGCGCTGGTTCCGGCCGATCGCGATTCACTGCGCGACCGCATCGCCCGGCGCTTCGATGCAATGCTCGCGGCCGGCTTCCTCGACGAGGTCCGTCGCCTGCGCGCTCGCGGCGACCTGGATCCGGAGCTTCCCGCATTGCGCGCGGTGGGCTATCGGCAAGCCTGGCAACACTTGAACGGTGAAACCGATGCGCGCGAATTCCGCGATCGCGCGATCTTCGCGACCAATCAACTCGCAAAGCGCCAGCTCACCTGGTTGCGCAGCGAAACCGATGCCCGCGTGATTGACCCCGCCCGTGGCGACCCGCTCGGGTTCGCAGCGGATGCGGTTGCACTGTTTCTCGGTGGCCGATGGGGCTCGTGAACAGGTGGGACAGCTGATTCAGAGATTCACCAGGCACTTGGGCCGCAAGATGCTATCCTCCACGGTCCGGTCGCAGGGATGCGTGCGCCGGAAGCGACATACCTCTACAAGCGGTCCAGAATAAATCGGGGAACAAAACCATGTCCAAGGGCCAATCCTTGCAGGATCCTTTTCTGAATGCCTTGCGTCGCGAACACGTCCCGGTCGCGATCTATCTGGTCAACGGCATCAAGTTGCAGGGCACCATCGAATCGTTCGACCAGTTCGTGGTGCTGTTGCGCAACCAGGTCAGCCAGATGGTCTACAAGCATGCGATCTCGACCGTGGTTCCGAGCCGCAACGTCAAAATGACCAATGGCGACAATCATCCGCATGCAGCCGAGGAGTCACCGTCGGCGCCGCCCCCCGAGAGCACCTGAGTCCCGTTGAACGCTTTTTTCGAACGCAACCGCAAGGGCGAACGCGCACTGCTGGTCTTGCCGTATTCGCGCGCTGATGGCGACGCACAGCGACGCGCCGGCGAGTTCACCGAGCTTGCGAAATCCGCCGGCGCGCAGGTGCTGGACCGGGTCAGCGCGCGCGTGGACGCGCCCAATCCGCGCTTCTACATCGGGACCGGCAAGGCCGACGAAGTGCTGGAACGGGTACGGGCACTGGAAGCCGACCTGGTGCTGGTGGATCATGCGCTCACGCCGGTGCAGGAACGCAACCTGGAAAAGCACTTCGGCGTGCGCGTGGTGGATCGCGCCGGCCTGATCCTCGACATCTTCGCCCAGCGCGCGCGCTCGCACGAAGGCAAGCTGGAAGTCGAACTCGCGCAGCTGAAGCACATGGCGACGCGACTGGTGCGCGGCTGGACCCACCTCGAGCGCCAGCGCGGCGGTGCCATCGGACTGCGCGGCCCCGGCGAAACGCAGCTGGAAACCGACCGCCGCCTCCTGCAGAAGCGCGTCGAGAAACTGCAGGAGCGCATCGAGAAGGTCGGCGTGCAGCGCGAGCAGCAACGCCGTGCCCGTTTGCGCAACACGCTGCCACGCGTGGCGCTGGTCGGTTACACCAACGCCGGCAAGTCCACGTTGTTCAACGTGCTGACGGAAGGCGACGCGTACGCCGCCGACCAGTTGTTCGCCACGCTCGATCCCACCGTGCACCGCATCGAGGGCTTGAGCTGCGGCCCCGCGGTGCTGGCCGACACGGTCGGCTTCATCCGCGAGCTGCCGCACGACCTGGTCGCCGCGTTCCGCGCCACGCTGGCCGAAGCGCGCGATGCCGATCTGCTCCTCCACGTCACCGATGCCGCCGATCCGGAACGCGACGAACTGATCGAGGTCGTCAACGGGGTGCTGGAAGAAATCGGCGCCGGGGACGTGCCGCAACTGATGGTCTACAACAAGATCGATTTGAATGGCGTGGAGGCGCGGCTGGATCGCGACGACGCAGGCCAGGCATTCCGCGTCTGGATCTCCGCGGCCACCGGCCAGGGACTCGACCTGTTGCGCGAGGCGATCGGCGAGCGCCTCTCCGGAGCGCGCGTGCGCGCGGACCTGCACCTGCCGCCGCAGGCCGGCCGCCTGCGTGCCAAGCTCATCGAGATCGGCGCGGTGCGCAGCGAGCATTACGACGAACACGGCTGGACGCTGGCCATCGACGCGCCGCGCGACGTGCTCGCGCCGCTGGCAGGCGATGCGCGCAACGGGGAAGGGCGATTGCTGAAACCGTTGCTTTCGAGACCGCCAATGTAGGAGCGCGCCTGCGCGCGACCATGGATTGCAAGAACGCCATCCATGGCCAGGAGCTCCGCGGTCGCCGGCAGGCCGGCTCCTACATAAAGCGGGTCTCCGGCCTCTGCTAAACTTGCATCCGTTTGCGCCGCTGTCGCGCGTCCTCACTGGAATCGTCCAAAGCCATGCCCTGGAAGGAGCCCGGCGACAAACCGCGCGAGCCGAACGACACCTGGGGTTCAGGTGATCGCGCCGGCGATCGCGACCGTTCAGGAGACCGCCAGAACAACCGCCTGGGCGGCGGGCGCCCCGGTGGCGGCCCCGGAGGCAACAACGATTTCGACCTGGAGGCGCAACTGCGCCGCCTGCGCCAGCGCTTCGGCCGCTTCGGCGGGGGTCCTTCCGGCCTGATCGCCATCATCATCGTCGCCGTCATCGTCTGGTTCGCGGTCGGTTCGTGGACGCTGATCGACGCGCGCGAGGCCGGCATCCTGCTGCGACTGGGCCAATACGAAGGCACGCTGCAGCCGGGCCTGCACCTGCACCTTCCGCGCCCGTTCGCTACGGTGCTGAAGGTGGACGTCGGCCGCTCGCGCACCGTGAGCGACCAGATCCGCATGCTCACCCATGACGACCAGATCGCGCTGGTGGATTTCTTCGTGCAATACAAGGTGACCGACCCGCGCAAGTTCCTGTTCGCGGTGCGCGACCCCGAGGATGCCATGCGCCAGGCCAC
>DASSFA010000172.1:0-6618 GCA_035694895.1 Rhodanobacteraceae bacterium
CCTGCTGTTCTATTTCGTGCGCCAGATGCAGTCGGGCGGCAGCGGCCGCGGCGCGATGAGCTTCGGCCGTTCGCGCGCGAAGTTGCAGGGCGAGGACCAGGTCAAGGTCACCTTCGTCGACGTCGCCGGTTGCGAAGAGGCGAAAGAGGAAGTCGGCGAACTGGTCGAGTTCCTGCGCGACCCGTCCAAGTTCACCAAGCTGGGCGGCAAGATCCCGCGCGGCGTGCTGATGGTCGGCTCGCCCGGTACCGGCAAGACCCTGCTGGCGAAAGCCATCGCGGGCGAGGCCAAGGTGCCGTTCTTCTCGATCTCCGGTTCCGACTTCGTCGAGATGTTCGTCGGCGTCGGCGCGGCGCGCGTGCGCGACATGTTCGAGCAGGCCAAGAAGCACGCGCCCTGCATCATCTTCATCGACGAGATCGACGCGGTCGGCCGTCATCGCGGTGCCGGGCTCGGCGGCGGTCATGACGAGCGCGAGCAGACGCTGAACCAGTTGCTGGTCGAAATGGACGGCTTCGAAGGCAACGAAGGCATCATCGTGATCGCCGCGACCAACCGGCCGGACGTGCTCGATCCCGCGCTGCTGCGGCCGGGCCGTTTCGATCGCCAGGTGGTCGTGCCGCTGCCCGATCTGAGGGGCCGCGAGCAGATCCTGAAGGTGCACATGCGCAAGGTGCCGATCGCGGCCGACGTGGACGCGATGGTGATCGCGCGCGGCACGCCAGGCTTCAGCGGCGCCGATCTCGCCAACCTGGTCAACGAGGCCGCGCTGTTCGCCGCGCGCAGCAATTCGCGCGACGTCAACATGGCCGACTTCGAACGCGCCAAGGACAAGATCATGATGGGCGCGGAACGGCGCTCGATGATCATGAGCGAGGACGAGAAGAAGCTCACCGCCTATCACGAGGCCGGGCACGCGATCGTCGGCCTGTCCGTGCCGGAGCACGATCCGGTGCACAAGGTCACGATCATCCCGCGCGGCCGTGCGCTGGGCGTCACCATGTTCCTGCCCGAACAGGACAAGTACAGCCACAGCAAGATGTCGCTGTATTCGCGGCTCGCCAGCCTTTACGGCGGGCGCGTGGCCGAGGAGCTGATCTTCGGCGCGGACAAGGTCACCACCGGCGCGTCCAACGACATCCAGCGCGCCACCCAACTGGCGCGCGACATGGTCACGAAATACGGCCTGTCGGACGAGCTGGGCCCGATGACCTACAGCGACGAGGAAGACGAGGTATTCCTCGGCCGTTCGGTGACCCAGCACAAGAACGTGTCGGACGACACCGCGCGCAAGATCGATGCCGCGGTGCGCGGCGTGATCGACAACGCCTACAACCGCGCGCACCAGATCCTGACCGACAACATGGAAAAGCTGCACGCGATGGCGCGCGCGCTGCTGCAGTACGAGACCATCGATCGCGAGCAGATCGCCGCGATCATGGATGGCCGCGAGCCCGGTCCGCCGCGCGACTGGCGCACGCCGTCTTCGGGCAATCCACCCGACAGCGGCAAGCCGGCATCGTCGCGCGATCCCGCGAAGGTCGGGGCACCCGCCAGCCAGCACTGACCCGAAAGGCCGCCGCAAGGCGGCCTTTCATTTCCCTGCTTGCGCTGCCTGGCGCGGATGCGGAAAACTGGCTCCAGGACCACCGTGTCCGGGGGGCGAGGTCGTGTCAGATCCGATCGGGTTCTTCGCCGAACTGAAACGCCGGCACGTCGTGCGCGCCGGTTTGCTTTACATCGGCGCAGTGTGGGCCCTGGCGCAGGGCATTGCGCAGCTCACGCCAGTTGTCGGCGCGCCGGAGTGGTCCACGCGCTGGTTCCTGATCGCCGCGGGCATCGGCTTTCCGTTCTGGCTGGTGTTCGCCTGGCTCTACGAGTTCACCTCGCACGGCCTGCAGCGCGAGAGCGAGCTGTCGCCGGATCCCGCGCGCGTTCATTCCACCGCCCGCAAGCTCGATTTTGCGATCATCGCGGTGCTTGCGGTCGCCGTCGTGCTGCTGCTTACAAACACGTTCGTGTGGCGCAAGGGCGCGGGTCTGGACGATGCCGCCGCGAACCTCGCCAATGTTCCGGAGAAGTCCGTCGCGGTGCTTCCGTTGATCAACGAGAGCGGCGATCCGCAGCAGGATTATTTTTCCGACGGCCTTTCCGAGGAGCTGATTTCCGATCTCACCCAGATCAACGGCCTGAAGGTGATCGGAAAGACTTCCTCCTTCAGCTTCCGGCATTCGAATGCCGCGCCGGCGGAGATCGGGGCCGCGCTCCGTGTCGCCAACCTCATCGAAGGCTCCGTGCGGCAGAGCGGGCAGCGGCTGCGGATCATCATAGAAATGGTTCGCGCGCGGGACGGAACCAGCGTGTGGTCGCACACGTTCGATCGCGACCTGAAGGACGTTTTCGCGATCCAGTCCGAAATCGGCGCAGCCGTGGCGAGCGCGCTGAAGATCAAGCTGCTGGGCAAGCCGGCCGCCTCCGACGATGAGCCTCCGAGCGGCAACATCGCTGCGTATCAGGCGATGCTGCAGGGAAGGGCTATTGCCCGGCACGGCACGCCGGAGGCTTACCGGCAGGGTATCGGGTTGCTTGAGCAGGCGAGCGCGCTCGATCCAGGCTATGCCTACGTGTACGGGTTGCTGTCGAACTACTGGATCAACCTTGGCAGTACCCTCGCGGAGCCGGAACAGCAGGCGGCATTCGTCAAAGCTCGCGCGGCCGCCAATCGGGAATACGAACTGGCCCCGAACAGTGCTTCGGCGCACATGGATCGCGCCTATGTCCTGTCGGTGCTGGATCTCGATCAGATGGCGGCGCTCACCGAGTACAGACAGGCCCTTGCCCTGGCTCCGAACGACGACACCATCATGGCGTTCCTCGCGTTGCAGCTCGGCACGGTGGGGCATTGGCAGGAATCCGCCGACCTATACAGGCGGGCGCTCGTGACCGATCCCCTGCGTCCGGACTGGTACGCCATTCTTGCCGACGATCTTGTCATGCAGGGCCGCCTCGACGAAGCCGGGAAAGCACTCAAGACCGCGCTGTCGTTGCAATCGGACTTCCCCGGACTGCATCAGCAACAGGTGGTCGTGGACGTGCTGCGCAACGACTTTGCCGCGGCCCAACGGGATGCCGCGCGGGAGACCGCGCGCGATTACAGGGCCTGGGCGATTGCCATGGCGGCGCAGATCGGCCGGAATCGGGCCCAGGCCGATTCCGCGCTGCGCGCTTACGAGGCCGACAACGCGTCCAGCGAGCCGTTCGTGATCGCGAGCCTGTACGCGATCCGCCGCGATCCGGACAAGACATTCGAGTGGCTGGATCGCGCATGGAAGCAGCACGACACAAGCCTCGCGATACTCTTCTTCGATCCTTTCATCCTCCGTTACAAGGATGACCCGCGTTTCGCGGCGCTGTGCGCGAGACTGGGCGTCCAACCGCCCGGCGGAGCCGCGGAGCCGCGCGCGTCTTCAAGTTCACTTCCCGAGCCCGTTGCAACCGCGGGACAATAAATCATGTTCGACACCACTCCCACGCTCGACTGCGGCGGCCGCCCGCTCAAGCTGGATCGCCCGCGCATCTGCGGCGTGCTCAACCTCACCAGCGACTCGTTCTCAGGCGACGGCTTGCGTGGCGACGTGCGCGCGGCGGTCGGACGCGGGCTGGAAATGGTGGAAGAGGGCGCGGATCTCCTGGATGTCGGGGGTGAATCCACCCGTCCGGGTGCCGAGCCGGTTCCGGTGGAAGAGGAAATCGCGCGGGTGGTGCCGGTGATCCAGGCGCTCGCTCGCGAAACCGACGTGCCGATCAGCGTGGACACTTCCAAACCGGAAGTGATGCGGGCCGCGGTGGGCGCCGGCGCCGGGCTGGTCAACGACGTCTACGCGTTGCGCCAGGAGGGCGCGCTGGAGGCCGCCGCGGAATTGCATGTTCCCGTATGTGTGATGCACATGCAGGGGGAGCCGCGCACGATGCAGGATAATCCGCACTACAAGGACGTGGTCGGCGAGGTGCACCGCTTCCTGGCCGAGCGCGTGTTCGCCTGCGAGATGGCCGGCATGGACAAACGGCGCGTGCTGGTGGACCCGGGCTTCGGCTTCGGCAAGACGCTGGAGCACAATCTTGCGCTGCTGCGTGCGCTGGAGCGCTTCCGCGATCTCGCCGCGGGCGTGTTCGTCGGCTTGTCGCGCAAGTCCATGCTCGGCGCGATCACGGGGCGAGATCCGCGTTGCCGCGCTAGCGCCTCGGCGGCCGCGGCGTTGATCGCGGTGCAGCGCGGCGCGACGATCGTGCGCGTGCACGACGTCGCCGCCACGCGCGATGCGCTCGCCGTGTGGCAGGCCGTGCACGAGCAGGACGCACCGCCGCGCAGCGCTCCGCGGCCATTCGGTTCGCAACGATTCGACGATGACTGAACTCTTTCTGACTGCAGGAAACCCTCATCGGATGCTGATTGCCTGGCTGCCGGAGCTGCCATCCATGGCCAAGAGCTCCGTGATTGATGAAATCGTGACGTTCGGGTTTGCTAGGCTGTGACCTCTTCGTTAGCTTTGCGTCGATCCGATGTCCGATTCCCGTAAACCGGTTTTCTCCCCGCGCCGCTACTTCGGCACGGATGGCATCCGCGGTCGCGTCGGCGAGTGGCCGATCACCGCCGAGTTCATGCTGAAGCTGGGGCGCGCCGCCGGCGTGGCGCTCGGTAACGGGACCCGGGCCAGCGTGGTGATCGGCAAGGACACCCGCGTTTCCGGCTACATGTTCGAGGCCGCGCTGGAAGCCGGCCTGGTCGCTGCCGGCGCCGACGTGCTGCTGCTCGGGCCGATGCCGACCCCCGGCGTGGCGCAGTTGACGCGCGAACTGGGCGCCAGCGCGGGCATCGTGATCAGCGCGTCGCACAACCCGCACTACGACAACGGCATCAAGTTCTTTTCGGCCGACGGAGAGAAGCTGGACGACGCCCGCGAACTCGCGATCGAGGGCGAGGTGGACGCGCCATTCGTCACGGTCGCTTCGGAGCGGCTCGGCAAGGCACGCCGGATCGACGACGCGATCGAGCGTTACGCCGCGTTCTGCCTGGGCACGCTGCGTGATCCGCTGGACCTGCGCGGCATGCGCATCATCCTGGATTGCGCGCACGGGGCGACCTATCAGGTGGCACCGAGGGTGTTCGAGGCGCTCGGCGCGGACGTGCACTGCATCGGCTGCGCCCCCGACGGCTTCAACATCAACCAGAACGTCGGCACGCTGCATCCGCAGGCGCTCGGCGCCGCTGTCCGCGAGCAGCGCGCGGACCTTGGGATCGCCTTCGACGGCGACGGCGATCGCGTGCAGATGGTGGATCGAAACGGCGGGCTGGTGGACGGCGACGACCTGATCTACATCCTCGCCCGCGATGCGCACATGCGCGGCGCGCTGCGCGGCCCGGTGGTCGGCACGCTGATGAGCAACTTCGGCCTGGAGCAGGGGCTGGCCGATCTTGGCATTGCGTTCATGCGCGCCAACGTGGGTGACCGCCACGTGCTGCGGGCGCTGAAGCAGCACGGCGGAGTGATCGGCGGCGAGGCCTCCGGGCACATCCTGCACATGGATCGGGTCAGTACCGGCGATGGAATCGTGGCGGCGCTCGCCGTGCTGGAAGCGCTGGTCGCATCCGGCCAGCCGCTGCACCAGGCGCGCGCGCATCTCAAACGGCTGCCGCAGATCACGATCAACCTGCGCGTGCGCGACGGCGCCGAGCTGATCCGCTCGCCGCGCGTGCAGGATGCGTTGCGCGAAACCCGCGACGCGCTCGCCGGACGCGGCCGCGTGGTGCTGCGCGCATCCGGCACCGAGCCGCTGGTGCGCGTCACGATCGAAGCGGCCGACGCCGATGAAGTGCAGCGGCTGGCGCAACGCCTTGCCGATTCGGTGCAAACGGCGGCCGAAACCGCTTAGGAAGCTCTGCAAAACTGCTGCGCTCGGCATCTCGGCCGCCGGCGGTGCTCGGAATCCTCATGTACTGACGTGTACACTCCGGTTCCTGCGCTCCGGCGTCGGCCAATCTGCCTTCGCTCGCTACGTTTTGCAGAGCTTCCCATAGTGCGCGGGAGGTGGATTATGCGTGCGCCCACATTCCGCTAGAGTGCGCGGCATGCGCGCGCATACTCATACGGAAAAGCATTTCGGCGCATCCGATCTGGTCCGCGACATCGTGATCGGCATGGCCGATGGCCTGACCGTGCCGTTCGCGCTGGCGGCGGGTTTGTCCGGCGCGGTCGCGGCAACCGGCTTGATCGTCACCGCGGGAGTGGCGGAAATCGCCGCGGGTGCGATCGCGATGGGCCTGGGCGGCTATCTCGCCGCGCGCGGCGATGCGGAACACTACGCCAGCGAGCGCAAGCGCGAATTGTACGAAGTGCGCGAGCTGCCGCGCGAAGAAGAAAAGGAGATTGTCGCAATCCTGGGGCGCTACGGACTGACCCGCGAACAATGCGAGCCGATACTTGCGGCTTTCCACAAGGACCACGAGGCCTGGGTGGACTTCATGATGCGCTACGAGCTCGGCCTCGAACATCCGGTGCCGGGTCGCGCATTGAGGAGCGCGTTCACCATCGGCGGCGCCTACGTGGTTGGCGGTCTGGT
>DASSFA010000173.1:0-27736 GCA_035694895.1 Rhodanobacteraceae bacterium
CTGTAAATCACTCCAATTTCGAAGAGCGAAGGCATTGTCCGCCAGGGACGCGAAGAACGCGAAGAGAATCAACCCACGCTTTTCTCCTTTGCGTCCTTTGCGGACTGACTGCTCTTCAGGAGCAAGCGTGCTCGCGACTGAAACTTGCAGCAAGCAGCCATCCTTGGCGCATCTTCCGTTCGGCCTCCTGCCTCACCCTCAGCTATTGCACACCATGCCTTCGATGGCATCGCGTAAACGCGATAGCTTCGACCTACCGGACTTTGCCGGATCCCGAATCGCCGCGCGGATCACTTGCCGCGCTGACTTTGCCCGTGCTGCGGTCCCAGATCACAACGTTCATGAAGCCCCAGCGGCGCTCGCCGGCGTTCACGGTGTAGCCCATTTTCGTCAGTGTCCTGGTCGTGGCCGGATCCAGCGCGCCGGGTTCCGCGGAGACCACGTCGGGGAGATATTGATGATGGAAGCGCGGCTTGGCGGTGATCTGCGCCGCGTCATCGCCATCCACGAATCCCAGGATGCCCTCCAGCACCATGGTGATGATGCGCGAACCGCCAGGCGTGCCGATCACCATGTCGCGATCCGGACCGAACACGAAGCTCGGCGTCATCGACGAAAGCGGACGATGACCGGGCTCGGGCGCATTCGCCTCGTATCCGATCAGGCCGTAGGCATTGGGCTTGCCGGGCACCAGCGCGAAGTCGTCCATCTCGTTGTTGAGCACGAAGCCGGTGCCGGGGACCACCAGGCACGAGCCGAATTCCGTATTGACCGTCTGCGTGGCCGAGACCATGTTGCCGTCGGCGTCGATGATCGAGAAATGCGTGGTGTGCATGCTCTCCGGCTTGGCCGGCAGGTCCGCGGGCGGCAACGCGCTGCTGGGCGTGGCCTCGTCCGGCTTGATGGACGCACGCAACTTGTCGGCGTAGGCCATGCTGGTGAGTTTCGCGATCGGCATCTGCACGAAATCCGGGTCGCCCAGATACTGCGTGCGATCGCGATAGCCGCGGCGCATTGCTTCCACGATCGTGTGCACGCGATGCGCGCGATCCATCTTGTCGAGATCGAAACCGGAGAGGATGTTCAGCATCTCCTCCAGCACCACGCCGCCCGATGATGGCGGCGAAGCGGAAACGATGTGATACGCGGGCTTGCCGGGAGGCTGGTAGTCGAACGCGATCGGCGCGCGCTCCTTCACCTTGTAGTTTTCGAGGTCCGCCAGCGTCCAGTTGCCGCCTTCCGCACGCACGCCGTCCACCAGCTTCTTCGCGAATTCGCCACGGTAGAAACCGGCATCGCCATCCTTCGCGAGACGCTCCAGCGTGGCCGCAAGGTCGGGATCCTTGAACGCCCAGCCCTGTTGCGGCACCTTGCCGCCGGGCAACAGCAATTTCGCCGAGCCCGGATAACGTGCGATCACCTTGGCACGGTCGTGCAGCTCGCGCAGGAAACGCGCGTCCGGCTGGAAGCCGTCGCGCGCGATGCGGATCGCGGGCGCCAGCGACTTCGACAGCGGCAACTTGCCGTAATGCTGCGCCATCCACACGAGAGCCGCGGGTTCGCCGGGTATCCCGGCCGCCAGTGGACCGTTCAAGGATTTGTCGCGATCCGGATTGCCGTTCGCGTCTTCGTAGAGTTTGGTGCTGGATGCGGCCGGCGCCGTCTCCCGCGCGTCCAGCATCACGTCCTTGCCGTCGGATGCGCGATGCAGCAGGAAGAATCCCCCGCCGCCGATGCCGGAGCTCTGCGGCTCGACCACCGACAATGTGGATGCCACGGCGATCGCGGCGTCGAACGCGTTGCCGCCCTCGCGCAGGACTTCCAGGCCCGCTTCCGTCGCCAGCTTGTGCGCGGAGGCGATCGCGGCATGTCCGGGGCGTTTCGCCGGTGCGTTCGCCGTGGAAGGATTCGCAGCCAGCGCGGGTGTCGCACCCAGCAGCATCACGCTCGCGATCAGCAACACACGACGCAACAACTTCATGCGGCGTTCTCCTTGGCCATGAGGGCATGGTATTTCAGGGTGAGCGCTTCGGGCGATTCCTCGTGCGCGGGATCGAGGATGATGCACTCGACCGGGCACACGGCGATGCACTGCGGTTCGTCATGATGGCCGACGCACTCGGTGCACAGCGCCGGGTCGATGACGTAGTACTCCTCGCCCTGCGAAATCGCGCGGTTCGGGCAAACGGGCTCGCATACGTCGCAATTGACGCACGCATCGGTGATCAGCAAGGCCATCGCGGAATTTTAGCACCCGTCGGGTGCTTACCCTCTCCCGTTGCGGGAGAGGGTCTGCTCACGTGTAAAGCGTTACATCTGCGCGAAACGGAAATCCGCGCCGCTCGGCGCGATCGCCTGCTGCACGCGATCCTTGTCGGCAGCATCGCCGATGTACAGCACCGCCACGCCCTTGAACGAACCCGGCTGCGCGTTCTTGAACGCGGCGACCAGCACGTCGGCCGTCTTGGCCGAATCCGGCCCGCCCGCGGCGATCATGTTGCCCGGCAGAACCGTCTGCGCAACCACGCCGTTGAGCGTGTCCTGCACGCGGCCGCGGGCTGCCTGGTCGTCCGGGGTGTCGCCGGCCGGAACGAAATACACGTAAGGCGAATTCTGGATGCCCTGCATGTGCGCCTGGATGAGCTGGGTCAGGTACGCCTGCCAGCCCTTGATGTCGTCCGGCTTGGTGGGTTTGGAAACCTGCGCCGCCTGCGCCGGCTGGTCGCCCTGCTGGCTCTTGTTGCACGCGGACAGCGCGAACGTTGCGGTCAACGCGAGTGCAATGATGAATGCGGATTTGCGCATGGTGCTCACCTCGGGTTACGTGGAGGAATGACTCTTGAAGCGTTGACGCAGCGCATCCTGCACCGCGGGGTGGACAAAACCTGAGACATCACCGCCCAGCCGCGCGATTTCGCGCACCAGCGAGGAGGAGATGAAACTGTAGCGTTCGGACGGCGTGAGAAACAAGGTTTCCGCCTGCGGGATCAGGTGCCGGTTCATGCTCGCAAG
Source organism: Rhodanobacteraceae bacterium (assembly GCA_035694895.1). Lineage (GTDB taxonomy): Bacteria > Pseudomonadota > Gammaproteobacteria > Xanthomonadales > Rhodanobacteraceae > 66-474. The sequence goes on from DASSFA010000173.1 coordinate 3,013, forward strand.
CTGGAATTCGTATTCGAAATCCGACACCGCGCGCAGGCCGCGCAGGATCACGCCGGCGCCGGAGGTGGCGACGAAATCCGCGAGCAGGGTATCGAAGCCGCGCACTTCCGCGTTGGGAATGCCGTCCAGGGCGATGCGCGCCAGTTCGATCCGTTGCTCGAGCGGCAGGCACGGCGTCTTGGCCGTGCTCTCGGCGACGGCCACGATCACGCGGTCGAACAGCGGCGCGGCGCGCGCGACCAGGTCGCTGTGCCCGTGCGTGATCGGATCGAACGTGCCGGGATAAACCGCGACCCGGCCGTTGGCGCTCGTACTCCCCATGGCGTGGATTGTGCCACTTGGGACCGCTGCGCGGTATCCGCTTGCGGGTGGTCGGAATTTTTTCGCCTGCACTCACCCGGCGCGGTACAACGCTCCGCGCACCCCACCGGCAACGGTTTCCCGGTGCAGCGCCCAATGCGCCGGCAAGGCCGGAACCATATCCGCGGGCGATTCGATGTAAATGTATGTGTCCGGCGCCAGCCAGCCGTTCGCATCCAGCAGATCGGCCGCGCGGCTCCAGCACTCCGACTCGAACGGCGGATCGAGGAACACGATGCCGAAGGGCCGCGCCGGCGTTTGCGCCAGGAGTTCGAGCGCACCCGCGCACTGCACTTCGGCGTTCGAAACATGCAGGCGTTGCAGATCGGCGATGATTTTCTGCGCCTGCGCACGATCACGTTCGACCAGCAACGCGCTCCCGGCTCCACGGGAAATCGCCTCGATGCCCAGCGCGCCGCTGCCGGCGAACGGGTCCAGCACGCGCGCACCCTCGATCACCGGCATCAACCAGTTGAACAGGGTTTCGCGCAACCGCTGCGGCGTGGGCCGCAGGCCGGCAAGCGCCGGCACCGCCAGTTTCGAGCCGCGCAAGGACCCGCCGATGATGCGCACGGCACCAGGCGGCCCGGCCGAATGCACGCGTTTCATGGGCAGGGTCTGTTCACTGCTAGCCAGATGAGCCGCGTTGCTTCCGCAGCGGCTGCCAGACGAAGGGGCGCGCCGCAGCGCCATGGCCATCCATGGCCAAGGCGCGCACCAATGTATGGCGGCCGCTGCGGAGCAACCCTTCGGGCCGGGGCCCTTTGCCCACACGGCGGCGTCATCGCTCGTCCATGTATCGACATACATCTTCCTCTCTCTTCCTTGCCCTGCGGGCAAGGGGCCCACGGCGCGGCCATTTGGCTAACAGTAAACAGACCCTTGGGAACGGCTGCTAACATGCTGCGGATTGTCTTGGAGCGCCGGGCGCAACGCCAGCCATGCAGAAGTTCTGGAAAAGGATCACCGGCCGCGGCGAACCCGAACAGCCCACCGACGAAACCGCGCCGCAAACGGAATTGCCGGAAGTGCCGGTGGCGCCCTCGCCTGCCGAGCCGGTCGAGGCGCAGCTCGAACCCGCGCCGACCCCGGAACCGGAGCCCACGCCGGTCAAGCGCAGTTGGCGCGAACGTCTTTCCGGCAGCGGCTTCGCGCGCAACCTCACTTCGTTGTTCGTGCGTCATCCCAAACTGGATGACGACTTGCTGGACGAGCTGGAAACCACGTTGCTTACCGCCGACGTCGGCATCGCCGCCACGCAGGAGCTGGTGGACGATCTGCGCCGCCGCATGCACAAGCGCGAATTCGCCGACGCGAACGCGCTGCTGGATGCGCTGCGTACGGCGCTGGTCTCGATGCTCGAGCCGGTCGCGCGACCGCTGGATGTCGGCGCTCGCAATCCCTTCGTGCTGCTGATCGTCGGAGTCAATGGCGTCGGCAAGACGACAACGATTGGCAAACTGGCGCGCCGTTACCGCGATGAACGCCGCTCGGTGATGCTGGCTGCGGGCGACACGTTCCGCGCGGCCGCCGTCGCGCAGCTGCAGGAATGGGGCGCGCGCAACCAGGTGCCCGTGATCGCACAGGGCCAGAACGCCGATTCGGCCAGCGTGATCTTCGATGCGTTGCAGACCGCGCAGGCACGCAATACCGATGTGCTGATCGCCGATACCGCCGGCCGGCTGCATACGCAATCGGGCCTGATGAACGAGCTGGCGAAAGTGGTCCGCGTGCTGCGCAAGCTGGACGAAAGCGCGCCGCACGAGGTGCTGATGGTGATCGACGGCACCACCGGCCAGAACGCGATCAGCCAGGTACGACAGTTCCGCGAAGCCACCGGTGTCACCGGTCTGGTCGTCACGAAGCTCGACGGCACCGCCAAGGGCGGCGTGGTGTTCGCGCTGGCACGCGAGTTCGGGCTGCCGATCCGCTATGTCGGCCTAGGCGAAGGCGCGGCGGACTTGCGCGTGTTCGATCCCGGTGCATTCGTCGATGGCCTGTTGCCCGCCAGGCTGGGCGAATGAGCGCAAGCGATTCCATGCGTGCGTACCCGTGGCGCTGGATCGCCGCAGCGGTGATCGTGTTGATCCTGCTGGCGGCGCTGGCCGGCGCGCTGATCGTGCGTTCGCTGCTGCAGCCGCAACGCTTCACCGCATTGCTGCAATCGCAACTGGCCAATGCCGGACTGATCCTCAGCGTGGACAAGCCCGCGTCGCCTGCACTGTGGCCGCACCCGGCGGTGCAATTGCAGGGCTTCCGCCTGAGCGTCGCCGGCGCGGCGACGCCGCTTTTGTCCGCTTCGGAAGCACGCATCGTGGTGCCATGGCGTGCGCTGCTGCATCGCGAACTCGCGATCGAGCGGCTCGAGATCGAAACGCCACGCATCGATGTCGACCAGTTGCAGACGCTGATCTCGCGCATGCCGCACGGCGCAGGCGCTCCGCAACTGCCGCGCATCGGCGCGGGCCTGCGCATCGTCAACGGCATGCTGGTGCGCGGGAGTGAACCGTTGCTGTTCGACGTCAATGCGCAGACCGGCCCGCTGGTGCCGGGAACGCCGTTCCACCTGGACGGTTCCGCGCGCAACGGCGCCGACCGCGGCGGCAAGCTGAGCCTGCGCATGCTGCCGCAGCATCAGGACGGCACGCTGCGTTTCGAAGACATCGACCTGCGGATGAGCATCGAGCAAGGCGCGGAGGCGCACATCGCAGGCGACGCATCCTGGGCCGGTGGCAGCGGACTCGGCGCGATCCTGCATGGCGGATTGACCCTGCCCGCACACGGCAGCGTGGCGGCAGTCGCGAGCACGCCGGCGGCCGCCTCTTCCGCGACGCCTCCGGTGCCTGCGCGGAATTACACGATCGCCTTGCAGGTCCACCCTGCGCAAGGCGCGAACCCGATGACCGCCGTGCTCAAGCTGGATGGCGAAGGCAAGCACGTGGACATGAGCGTGCAGCCGACCGCGTTGCCGGGCTGGTGGAATGACGTGCTCGGCTCGTCGCCGGAAACCGCGCTTGCGATGCCGCCGATGAGCGGCAGCGCGCAACTGGACGCGATGGACGTCGGTCCGCTGCACATGCAGGGTGTACGGATCGAGGCCGGACCGCAGGTGATGCCGGTCGGCGCATCCAGCACGGTCGGACCTGCGAAAGCCGCGACCTCCGGGCATTGAGGCGATGTCCGAAATCGCTTCGCGGCTGCTGCCCTGGTTCGACCATCACGGCCGCCACGACCTGCCATGGCAGCACCCACGCACGCCGTATCGCGTGTGGGTTTCCGAGGTAATGCTGCAGCAGACGCAGGTCGCCACGGTGATTGCCTATTTCGAACGCTTCGTGCGCGAACTGCCGGGCGTGCGCGCGCTGGCCGAAGCCAGCGAAGACCAGGTGTTCGCGCTGTGGTCGGGCCTTGGCTATTACCGTCGCGCACGGCATCTGCATCAGGCGGCGCGCGTGTGCGTCGCGCAGCATGGCGGGGAACTGCCATGCGATTTCGCATCGCTCGCCGCATTGCCCGGAATCGGCCGCTCCACTGCCGGCGCGATCCTGGCGCTTGCCCACGGCGAACGCTTCGCGATCCTGGACGGCAACGTCAAGCGCGTGCTGACGCGCTTCCACGGCGTGCGTGGCTGGCCGGGCGAGCGAGTTGTCGAGCAACGACTGTGGGTGCTGGCCGAGCGCCACACCCCAAGCGAACGTGTCGCCGACTACACACAGGCGATCATGGATCTCGGCGCGACCGTATGCACGCGCACCAGGCCGCGCTGCGGCGAATGCCCACTCTCGCAACGTTGCGCTGCCCACGGGCAAGGCTTGACCGATGCGCTGCCGCAAGCGCGACCCGTGCGCGAGTTGCCGCGGAAGCAAACGGTGATGCTGATCCTGCACGATGCGGAAGGTCGCTTCCTGCTGCAGAGGCGCGGCGCAAGCGGCGTGTGGTCGGGATTGTGGTCGCTGCCCGAAGCGGCGGACCGCGAATCCGCAAGTCGCGTCGCGGCGTCGCTGGTGCGGCTGGACGCAACGCAAGCCGAAGCCCTGCCTCCGTTCCTGCACGCCTTCACGCATTACCGTCTGCACGCACAACCGCTGCTGTGGCGTGGAGTGCACGCGCATCGCGCGGTAGCGGATGCACCGGACCTGCGCTGGTGCACGCGCGAGGATTTGGCCGCGCTGGGCATTCCCGCACCCGTGCGCAAGCTATTACATGCGATCATCTCTGATCGCTGCACCACATAGCCACTTCTCTGGTGCTGGCCTGCTTTGTTTGACACACACCAAAAAACGGCCACGGAGCTCTTTGCCATGGATGGCGGCTCTGGCCGCACTTCCCGAGAAGCAATCGTTTCAAATTTACTTTTATGGAGATGCCCATGAGCCGCACCGTCTTCTGCCAGAAACTGCAGCGCGAAGCCGAAGGGCTGGATTACGCGCCCTGGCCGGGCGAGCTGGGCCAGCGCATCTACCAGCACGTCAGCAAGCAGGCGTGGCAGCAATGGCTGGCGCACCAGACCATGCTGATCAACGAGAACCGGCTGTCGCCACTGGACCCGAAAGCACGGGCATTCCTTGCCGAGCAGATGGAGCGGTTCCTGTTCGGCGGCGAAGCGGAAAAGCCCGCGGGTTACGTCCCGCCTGCGGATTGACACACGCAGGCAATACTCGCGCCTTTGCCTATTTGCCCGAGCGCACCATCGCCTTGTAGTCCACCTGCTGGATGGTCTTGATCCGGCATTGCCAGCCGTGACCAGCGGTAACGTCGCCGTAATCGACGAAGTCCGTGCCGGCGTGGACGTTTCCCGCCGCCGAGGTCAGGCGGATGGCGGAAGCCTCTTCCAGCCGCGGACAGGACAAGACCGTGATCAGATAGACCTGGTTGAAGCCGGTGCGCACCGCCAGCACCTTGTCGCCTTGCGCATCCGTTCCGAGATAGATGAAGTTGTCCACGCGCAGGATGTGCGCGCTGGCTTGCGGTGGCGACGCGAACTGCTGGTACCGCGCAAGTTCCGCGGGCACGTCCGGACCGCCCGCATGCGCGATCGGCAATGCCAGCAGGCCGCACCCCAGCAACGCGATGGTTCTCCTCCCCGAAGTTTTCATGTCCGGCTCCTTGGCGACCCCGGCCCGGAGGATGCTGCGCCAGCGCTCTGCTATGCCGCGCCCCGCCCGCTGCCAGCGCTCGCCTGCGCGGCTCTCACGGCCTTGTAATCCACTTTCTGGATCGCCTCGATCTTGCACTGCCGGCCGTGGCCGTACTTCACGAAATCCATCCCCGCATTGACGTCACCGGAAGTGGAAGTCACGCCGATCGCGAGCGGGCGATCGAGATCAATGCATGGCGGCTGCAGCGTGAGCAGGTACACCTGGTTCACGCCGGTCCACAGCGCCAGCGAATCCTCGCCCTGCGCGTTCTTGCCCAGGTACTCGAAGCCCTCGGTCGTGAAGTAATGCATGCTCTTCTGCGGCGGCGACGCATAACGCTGGAACAACGCCAAGCGTTCCGCCAGACGTTGCTGCGGCCCCTGCGCGAATGCCGCCAGGGAAACGGCCGAAACCAACGCGCCGATGGCGACCTTGCCTGCAGTCTTCATACGTGGGCTTCCCGCGCCGACAAGCCATTACAAGGCGAGCGTACGCCTGCCGAATGACTGTTCGCTGAAAGCTCGTCGAAAGCCGGCGTCGGCCGGACGCAAGTGCGAGACAAGTTCGGCAAACGCGCTTACCATTGGCACGCCGGAAGGAATCGGCCCCGCGCAGCGGGCGGACAGGGACGCTCACCATGTCAGTCGTGATGGATTACGAGGCACGCATGAACGAGTCGTCCCCCAACGCTTCGCTGCATTGGCTGGCGCGCCTGTCGGCGAGCCGGTTCAACTGTTTCGCGGGGCTGACCTCGGACGTCGCGGTGGCGCTCGCGCTGATAGTGGCCGGCCTGTGGCGCGACGACCTGCGCATTCCCACGATGCTGATGCTGGTGCCGTGCGGTCTCCTGATCTTCAGCCTGATCGAATACGGCATCCATCGCTGGCTGTTCCATGGCCCCCTGTCCATGTTCGAGCAGGGTCATCGCCGCCACCACGAACAGCCGCAAGGCTATGACGCGTTGCCGTTCTTCGCGCCGCCGCTCGCTTATCTCGCGCTGGCTGCGCTGCTGAGCTACGTGATGCCGACCAGCGCCGCATTGCTGCTGGGTGGTTCGGTCGCCGCGGGCTATGCCGCCTATGGCCTCAGCCACTGGATCATGCACAACTTCCGCTTCCGCAGCCCCGCGTTGCGCGCCTGGGCCGCCGCGCACCACGTGCATCACTATCACCCCGAACGCAACTTCGGCGTGACCTCGCCGCTCTGGGATTTGCTGTTGCGCACGCAATACATCTCCGCGTCGGCGAAGCTCGCCACGCGCCGTGGGCGTTGATGCGGTCGCCGCATCCGATTCCCTATCAAGGCAGCAAACGCCTGCTCGCGCCCCTGATCGCGCGGCACATTCCCTCCGACGCGCGAATCTGGTTCGAACCCTTTGCCGGTTCCGCAGCGATGACGCTGCATGCCGCGCGGCGGGGATTGGCACAGCGGTTCGTGATCGGCGACAGCCTGGGCAGCATCGTCGAGCTGTGGCGCGACATCGTGCGGCAACCGGAAGCAGCCGCCGCGCGATATCGCGCAGTGTGGTCGGGACAATCACGCAGTGACGCGGACTATTTCAACCGCGTGCGCGCGCGCTACAACCGCGAGCGCGACCCTGTGGACCTGTTGTATCTCATCTGCCGGTGCGTCAAGAACGCGGTGCGCTTCAACACTACCGGCGAGTTCACGCAATCGGTGGACCGGCGCAGGCTCGGCATGCACCCGGACCGCATGCGCGCGGCCATCATCGGTGCATCGCAGTTGCTGCGCGACCGCATCGAATTCCGCCACGGCGACTGGTTGCACACCACGGCGGACGCGGATACGCGCGATTTCGTGTACCTCGATCCGCCGTATCTCGGTACAAGCATCGGGCGCGACAAGCGCTACCACCGGCAGCTCGCGCCGGCGGATCTGATCGCGGGACTCGAGAACCTGCGCGCACGCGGCGTGCGTTTCGCGCTTTCCTATGATGGCAGCACCGGCGACAGGCACTACGGCCCGCCGCTGCCCGAGCACCTCGGCCTGACCCGATTGCTGATCGAGGCGGGACGCTCCTCGCAAGCCACGCTGGCCGGCCGCAACGAGCGCACGGTCGAGAGCCTTTATCTCTCGCCCGGCATCGCCGCGCTTGACGCTGCGCCGCGCGACCGATTTAATAGGCGGCTCGCCCGCGCAATGCCGGCGAAAGTGAAGCCGGAAAATCTGGCCAGGTAGCTCAGTTGGTAGAGCAGGGGACTGAAAATCCCCGTGTCGGCGGTTCGATTCCGTCCCTGGCCACCAGTCCATGCGCGAAGGGAGTTTCGCATGCTCGGCACGATCCTGCTGATCATCCTGATCCTGCTGCTGCTCGGCTCGTTGCCGAGCTGGGGCTACAGCCGCAGTTGGGGTTACGGGCCGAGCGGCCTGCTCGGGATCATCATCATCATCATCATCGTGCTGTGGGTGCTGGCGCGATTCTGACTCCGGCACTTCATTGAGGTTGCCGGGGATCGCGAAGATCGAACAGGCACCCGGGCCTGCATCTTCAACGGCTGCTCCCCCACAACTCCCGATCCAGGTCGTGATGCATCGCATGCGTATTCATGCGCACGCGGCCGTTGCGCACGTCCACGCCTTCGGCGCGCAGGCGTTTGCATTGCTCGCGGAAACCGCGGCTGCCTTGCGGAAAGGCGATGCGGCCGTCGGCGCGAACGATGCGGTGCCACGGCAGATCCATTCCCTCCGGCGTTTCGCTGAGCGCGCGACCGGCCAGCCGCGCGCGCTTCGGCAGGCCGGCGCGCGCGGCGATTTCGCCGTAGCAGGCCACTCGTCCGCGCGGAATCGCCGCGACCGCGGCGTAGATGCGGTGGTATTCGTCTTTCATTCGTCCCTTCGCCCGAGTTCGCGGCAAGAGCTTACAACCGCGGATTGATCCATCGCGCGACAGCAGATGCTTCCGCGGCTAACATGAAGACGGAGAATTAGTGGAGCGCGGCAATGCGCAATTTTGAGGAAATCCGTTCGCACCTGAGCGGCAAGTACAGCTTCAAGACCAACGATCCGTATCTGCTGAGCTTCGATCTGGCGGTACGCGACGGCCGCCACCAGGGCATTTACCTGATCGAACTCGATGGCGAGGACGGGCGCCGTTACCTGCGCGTGTCCACGCCCATCGGTCCGTTCGCCGGCATGGATGCCAAGCGTTGCCTGCGCTTCAATTGGGAGCAGCGCACCGGCTATCTCGCGGTGAGTGATCTGGACGGCGCGCCGTACCTGCATCTTTGCGAAAACCGCCCGTACGCACTGCTGGACGCGGCGGAGCTGGATCGCGTGATCAACGAGATCGGGCCGCTCGGCGATCAGCTCGAACGGGCGATCACCGCGGCGGGAGACGCTTATTGATTCCTGGCGGGCGGGCTCTCACCGCGGGCCCTTCCGTGCACGCGTGGGGCCGTCGCCCGACCACGCCGGTGCTGCCGGTTCGCGCGATTCGCGCCGATGCCGGAACCCCAGCACCAAACCGTAGATGCTGATCAGCAGCCACGCGATCTCCAGCACCATGGACGCCAGGTTGAAGGCGTAGAACAGCGACACGATGATCGCCGCCGCGCCGAACGCATTGAGCAGTTGATAGACAACGCCATTGCCGTGCAGCTTGCGGGCCTGCAGCAGGAAGAATGCAAGCAGCACCAGCAGCGTGCCGATGATGCCGACGATCGTCGGCCACGCGATGTTGATGTTCATTTTGCCGTTCCGCGTTGTCGAAGAGCCTCGAACAGCACGACGCCCGCTGCCACGGAAACATTCAGACTTTCCGCGACGCCCGGCATCGGTATGTGCACGACGTGATCGCAGGCTTCCCGCGTCAGCCGGCGCATGCCCTCGCCTTCGCTGCCGAGCACCAGCGCAACGGGGCCCTTAAGGTCCATGTCGTACAACGATCTGCCTGCATCGCCCGCGAGGCCGGTCAGCCATACCCCGCCCTCCTTCAAGGTGCGCAAGGCACGCGCGAGATTGGTCGCGGCGATCAGCGGGACGCGATCGGCGGCACCCGCGGATGCGCGCCGCACCACCGGCGTGATGCCGGCCGCACGATCGCGCGGCACGATCACCGCGGTCACGCCCGCCGCGGCGGCACTGCGAAGGCAGGCGCCGAGGTTGTGCGGATCGGTCACGCCGTCCAGCACCAGGAAGAATGCTTCGTTGCCTGCGCGCTCCATCAGCGCGGGCAGATCATGGTCCGAAAGCGGCGGCGGCGCCTCGTAGGCAGCGACGACACCTTGGTGGCGCGCCTCACCCGCAAGTTTGTCCAGCATCGCGCGCGGCCGCGCGTGCACGCGCACGCCAAGACGCTTCGCCTCCTCGCTCAATGAGGTGAGGCGCTGGTTGCGCGCGCCCTGCTCGATCAGCACCTCGCGCACGCGCGAGGGATCGTTGGCGAGCGCGCCCTCGACGGGGTTGATGCCGATGATCCATGTCTCGCTCATGCAATCCCGACCCTCACCAATGACGCCATTCCGGGGGCCCTTTCCGGGCTTCTCCGGAAAGCGAAACCCGGAATCTGCTCCGGCCACGGAAGAAGCAGATTGCGGATCGTCGCTTCGCGGTGTCCGGAATGACGGCGGAGATTATTGCGCATCGGCTCGCGACGCATTTGACACGGCTTCGCGCCGGTCGCCCGCACGCGGGCTCCTGCAGGTGCAACCATCATTGCTCCAGGTGCGCGCGCAGCTTGTCTCCGCCCGGCTTCGGCACCTTCCCGCGGGCGGGGAAGTCCGCAGCACCCACCAGCCGGAAATCCACCTTGCGGTCCTCCATGCTGGCGCGCAACACCTGCACGCGCACCGCATCGCCCAGCGTGTAGCGCGCGCGGGTGCGCTCGCCGCTCAAAAGGTGCCGCACCGGATCGAAATGGTAGTAGTCGTTGGGCAGTTGCGAGACATGCACCAGTCCGCTCACCTTCGATTCGTCCAGTTCCACGAACAGGCCGAATGAAGTCACGCCGGTGATGATACCGTCGAACTCGGCACCGACATGCTTCTCCATCCACGCGCACTTGTAGCGCTCGTCCACGTCGCGCTCGGCTTCTTCCGCGCGGCGTTCGGTGCGCGAGCAGTGCGTCGCCATCACCGCCATCTTGCTCTCGGTGTAGAGATAGGCATCCGGCTTTCCGCCGGACAGCGCGTAACGGATCGCTCGATGCACCAGCAGGTCCGGATAACGCCGGATCGGCGAAGTGAAATGCGCGTACGCCTCCAGCGCCAGCCCGAAGTGGCCGTGGTTTTCCGGCTGGTAGCTCGCCAGGCTCTGCGCGCGCAGCAGCACCGACTGGATCAGCCCGGCATCGGCGCGGTCGCGCGTCTTCGCCAGCAGCGCGGAGAAATCCGCCGGCGTCACCCTTTCGATCGGCGGCAGCTTCAACTTGTACTCGCGCAGGAATTCCAGCAGGTCCTCGTACTTGGCCGCCGGCGGCGGCGCGTGAACGCGGTACGGCGCCGGGATCTTCTTCTTCGTCAGGAACCGAGCCGCCTGCACGTTGGCGGCGATCATGCATTCTTCGATCAGCCGGTGCGCGTCGTTGCGCGGCTGCGCGCCCAGCGCGACGACTTCTCCGCCGGGATCGAGCCGGTACTTCACTTCCTGCGTGTCGAAATCGATCGCGCCGCGGCGCGCACGTGCTTTCGCCAGCAGCTTGTAAAGCGCGTGCAGGTGCTCGAGTTGCGGCAATACGTCCGCGAGTTCGCGCCGCGCATCCCCGTTGCCCTCCCCGATTGCCCTCCAGACCTGCTCGTAAGTGAGCCGCGCGTGCGAGCGCATCAGGCCGGGATAGAACTTCGCGCGCGTGACTTCGCCGCCCGCATCCACCTGCATCTCGCAGCACATGCACAGGCGTTCGACATCCGGATTGAGCGAGCAGATGCCATTGGAGAGCGTCTCGGGCAACATCGGCACCACGAAACCGGGGAAGTACACCGATGTGCCGCGCGCGTAGGCCTCGCCGTCCAGCGCGGTTTCCGGCCGCACGTAATGCGACACGTCGGCGATCGCGACGATCAGCTTGTAACAGCCGCCGCGCACCGGTTCCGCGTACACCGCATCGTCGAAGTCGCGTGCGTCCGCGCCGTCTATCGTCACCAGCGGAACGTCGCGCAGATCCACGCGGCCTGCGTATTCGGACTTGCCCACCTTCGGCTCGACGTTCGCCGCCTCGCGCAATGCCAGCGCCGGCCACTCGCGCGGCAGGTCGTAGCTGGCGATCGCCATTTCCACGATCAACGAAGGCTGCAGGCGCTCGCCCAGGATGGAAAGGACCCGCCCGATGGGGCCGCGCTGCAGCGTCGGCGGCTCGGTGATCTCGGCGACCACGATCTGGCCGGCACGCGCGCCGCCGCGCGCATCCGGCGGGATCAGCACGTCCTGATGCAGGCGGCGATCATCCGGCGCCACCACCATGACGCCGTGTTCCTCGACCACGCGCCCGACCAGCCGCGAGGCACGCCGTTCCAGCACTTCGCGGATCGCGCCCTGCCGGCGTCCGCGACGATCCACTCCCACCACCGAAGCCAGCACGCGATCGCCGTGCAGCACCTGGCGCATCTGCGCGGGCGAGAGATACAGGTCTTCCCCGCCTTCGTCCGGGCGCAGGAAGCCATAGCCTTCAGCGTTCGCCAGCACGCTGCCGGCGATCAGGTCGAGCTTGCGTGCCGGCGCGAGTTCGCCGACGCGGTTTTGCAGCAACTGGCCGTCGCGCAGCATCGCGCGCAGGCGCTTGTCCAGCGCTTCGCGCGATCGTTCATCGCGGATGTGCAGCGCGCGCGCGATGTCATCGACCTCGATCGGCTTGCCGTGTTCGGTGAGCAGCTCGAGGATCGCCTCGCGGCTGGCGATCGGATTCTCATAACGCTGCGCTTCGCGCGCGGCGTGCGGGTCGTGGAAACTCTTGCGAGCCGGGCCGCGCCTGCCCGGCTTCGTCCGGGTCTCCCCTTGGGAACCGAACTTTCGCGGCTCCGCCTTGCTCTCGCGCCCACCCTTGGCGGCTGGCTCGCGCTGTGTCCGTTTGGCGCCGCGTGACGCGCGTTTGGAACGCGGCGATTTCGGCGGCCCTTGGCGTTTCGACATGGCGACTTCCCTGATCCGGAACATGCCGGCGCGATGCCGGATGACCGCCAGCGTCGCCGAGTGCGCGCGCGATTGCAACAAGCCGCTGCGAACTGCCCCCGCTACTGCGCGGTCCAGCCCCCGTCCACGACGATCGTCTGGCCGGTGATGTTGCGCGCGGGCGGCGAGATCAGGAATGCGATGATGCCAGCGATCTCGTCGATGCCGATGAAGGCGCGCTTGGGCATCGGCTTCAGCATGACCTCGTTGACCACCTGGTCCTCGCTGATCCCGTGCGCGCGCGCCTGCGCGGCGATCTGCTTGTCGACCAGCGGCGTGCGCACGTAAGCGGGGCAGACCGTATTGATGGTGATGTCGCGATCGGCGGTTTCCAGCGCGATCACCTTGGAGAACCCAAGCAGCCCGTGCTTGGCCGCGACGTAGGCGCTCTTGAAAGGCGAAGCGACCAGCGAATGCACCGAACCCGTGTTGACGACGCGGCCGAAATTGCGCTCGCGCATGCCCGGCAGCACGGCGCGGGTCAGGCGCGCCACTCCGGTCAGCATCACCTCGATGAGCAGCGACCAACGCTCCATCGGGAATTCTTCCAGCCGCGCCACGAACTGCAGGCCCGCGTTGTTGACCAGCACATCGATGTCGCACCGCAGCGCCTTCATCAACGCAGCCACACTCGCGTCCGAAGCCACGTCCAGCACGAACGCGTCGGATTGCCCGCCGAAACCGCGAATGGCCTCGGCCGTCTTGTTCGCGGCATCCGCATCGAGATCGGTAGCGACGATGAGGTGCCCGGCACGGCCCAGCTCGTGCGCGATCCCGGCGCCGATGCCGCTGCCCGCGCCGGTGATCAGGATGTTCGACATCGGATTCCTCCCGCTTGCCGGAACTCAGTATGGGTTGCCGAGCGCAACCTTCAACTGCACGCCGATCGTCCGCGGTTGCGACAGGATGACCGGCACCGGCGCGAAAGGATCGTATTCGTTGGTGACCGTGGTGGCCGAGACCTGGCCGACCTTGTCGAAGGCATTGTGCAGGAACGCATCCACCTCGATCCCATGCGGCGCGAAGATGGCGAGGTCGAGGTTCATCGTGTTGTAGCCGGGCAAGGCATAGTACGGAGCGATGACGCTGCCCTTGTACCCTGCGGTGCGGTTGCCGACATAGATGTCGCTCACCGTGAAGTTGCCGGTGGACTGGCTGCCGACATTGAAGTCCCAGGTGCCGGCGAGCGCGACGTTGTATTTCGGCGAGAACGGCAGTCGCGCGCCCGGCTCCATCAATCCCAGGGCGGGCACGGCGGAGGTGAGTTTGGCATCGGTCCACGCGCCCGATCCGGTCATCGTGAAATGCGGCGTCACCTTGTACGCCGCGCTGATCTCGGCGCCCTTGATGCGCGCATCGCCGCCGTTTTCGATCTGGTTGATGCCGCCGTTGTTGACGGTCAACTGGATCTTCGACCAGGCGATGTCGTATACATCGGCGTTCAGCGTGGCGCGGCCATCCATCAAGGTGGCCTTCTCGCCGATTTCGTAATTCCACAGCTTGTCCGGCTGGAACGTCGGCGCGCCCTGCCCGAGCTGCAGCACGAAGTTCGGGCCGCCCGGCCGGTAACCGCTGGCGATCTTGCCGTAGATCATCAGGTTGTCGGTGACATGGAAGCGCGGATTGATCAGGTACGTCGCGACGCTCTGTCGGGACGTGGCGTCCTCATGCGTCGTCAGACCCGGATCGGTGGGAACCACCAGCCAGCCGTGGGCGAACTGCTGGTAATGCTGGTTGTTCCGGCTGTAGCGCACGCCGAGCGTGAGGTCGAACCGGTCGCTGAAGTGATAGGTGCCGTCCGCAAACAGCGAGAGCTCCTGGTAGATGCTGGGCAGCACGCCGTAGAACGGCGAACCGCTGATCGTGAAATTGCCTGGCGGTGGCAGCAGGTTGTAGGTGGTCAGTAGGTCGTCCGGGCTGGACTTGTCCTGCAGGTTGACGAACTCGTGCGTGGTCTCGTGTGCGCCGTAGGCGCCGACCAGCCACTCGAACCGCTGGCCCTGCGGCGAGGAGAGCCGCAATTCCTCGGTGGTCTTGCGCGTGGTGGTGTCCACGAACAGGCCGTAGGCTTGCGGCGGAAACAATTGGAAGATGTCAACGAACACCACGTTGTAGAGATCGCTGAGATCGGAGAGATAGGTGCCGTTGTTGTTCTGGTAGGCCGTGATCGAGGTGAGCGTGGCCCAGTGCAGGTTCCAGTTCACCGTTCCGGAAAGCACGCGCAGCGAATTCGATTCCGGCTGGTGCAGCGCGAACTGCTGGTCGTACGTGCCGCCGGTCGGCTGGCCGGTCGAGATGTCGCGGAAATCCACGTCCAGACCGTTGCCGCGCACCTTTTGCGAAAACGCGGAAAGGTTCACGCTGAGGTCCGGAGTGATCTGCGCGAGCAGTTGCGCGCGGCCCATGGTCGTGTGCGCGGAGCCCTGGTTGTCAATGCCGAGGTAGGTGTTGTTGCCGAAGCCGGTGTCGTACTGCTGCACGCCGTCCACGCGCAGCGCGACCTTGCCGGGCGCGAGCGGCGCATTGAGCATCATGTCCACGCCGTAGTTGGTGCCGGCATGTTGCGTGTCGGAAAGCGAGAACGCGCCGATGCCGCCGAAAGCGTCGAGGTTCGGCGCGTTGGGTACGTACTTGATCGCGCCACCCAATGCGTTGGCTCCGTACAGCGTGCCCTGCGGGCCGTTCAGCACCTCCGTGCGCGCCAGGTCGAACGTATTGATCGGGACCGTCTGGAACCCCACGCCGAATGGTGTGCTGGCGCCGATCGGCACCTGGTCCATGTACATCGCGATGCCGCTGCTCAACTGGGTGCCGCCGGTGGTGATGCCGCGGATCGCGATGATGTCGCTGGTAGGTCCGAGCGAGTCGTAACTCAAGCCCGGGACGAAACCCGCGAACTGTTCGAAACTGTTCGCATGGATTTGGTCGAGGAAGGAACCCGGCAGCGCTGTCACGCCGCCCGGGACGTTCTGGATCGATTCCTGGCGCCGTGTCGCGGTGACGATCACGGTCGGCAGCGTCGTCGTTTGCGCCTGCGTACGCAACGAGGCCTGCTCCGGCGCGCCCGCCTGATCCGTTGCAGCATTCACCTGAGGCGTTGCGGGATTCGCGTCGGCAGTGGCCGCGCAAGCGTTGCCGGCCAAGGCGAGCAAGATGGATGCAGTCAAGGCGCCCAGCGCGACCGATCCGGTATTCGTACGCATCCCCATTCCCCTTGCATTGATTAGACTAGACGAACGATCGTTCGTTAGGCAAAATTAGTAACACCCGCGTTTTTGGCTGTCAAGCAACTCCCAACTCACCAAACGTTCGTTCATACTGACCCCATGGCCGTCAACCGACGTCTGGCTGCAACCACGGCGCACCTGCTGCCCGAGCACAAGCCGCCCGGCTCGCCCGGGCAAATCCTCGAAGCGGCGCTGAAGCTGTTCGCCGAGCGCGGCTACGCCGGTGCGTCCATGCGCGACATCGCCGGCGCGGCAGGACTCAAGCCGGCCACGTTCTACGCGCACTACCCTTCCAAGGAACACATCCTCGCCGAGCTGTGCCGCATCGGGCACGAGGAGCAGTACCGCGGCGTGCGCGTGGCCGTGCTGGACAGCGCGCCCGATCCGCGCGCACAGATCGTCGCGTACGTGCGCGCGCACGTGGCGTTCCACACCAGCTACCCGATGCTCGCCGTGGTCGCCAACTCGGAACTGCACGTGCTCGGCGAAGCACTCGGCTCGGCGACGTTCACCTTGCGCCAGCAATCCGAACGCCTGCTGGGCGACATCATCCAGCGCGGACTCGACAGCGGAGCCTTCAATGTGCCGAACGCATGGCTCGCCGTCGCCGCGATCGGCGGCATGGGTTTGCGCGTGGCGTACTGGTATTCACCTGAATACCACGTCACCGCCGAGCAGGTTGCGGAAACCTACGCCGAATATGCGTTGCGCATCCTGGCGGCGACTCGCGACGGGGCCAGCCGGCCCGCAGCCAAATCGAAGAAATAAGATTGTCGAAGCCGGCGCGAAAGGTGGTTCGTGCCGGCGCAAGGGAGGTGTCATGCCACTGGATTTCCTTGTCGGCCCGCTCCGGCGCACGATGCACGCTGCGGGTGATGACCTGTTGAGCGCGGGCCTCGGGCTTGCCGGACTCGCAGGGCTGCCGGCCCCGTTCGCGGATCCCGCCCGTCCGACCGCGGCGGAACTGCGGCGACGTGCGATCCAGTCCAACTGGAAAGGCATCGCCGATCTCGGTCCGCTCGGTGGCTACGGTTCCGTGTACGGCGGCGTGCCGGTCGTGCCGGGCCGCGAGTACAGCGCCTTCGCGCGCCTGCTGCATGCCAGGCACACGCATCGCGTGCTGTGCCAGATACCCGATCACTTCGATGCCAAGGCGCGCTGCCTGATCGTTGCACCCTCCTCCGGTTCGCGCGGCGTGTATGGGGCCATCGCATTCGCCGGCGCGTGGGGACTGCCGCGCGGTTGCGCAGTTGCGTATACCGACCGCGCGGGCGGCGCCGGCTATTTCGATTGCACCGACGGCAGCGGCGTCACCCTGGACGGCACGCGCGCTCAAGCCGGCGGCGAGCTGCTGGAATTCCAACCCGACAGCGCGCCAACCGGCGCGGGCATCGCCACCAAGCACGCGCATTCGGGCGATCACCCCGAAGCCGATTGGGGCGCGCACACCATGCAGGCGGCGCGTTTCGGTCTGGCGATGCTGGACGAAGCATTTCCGGCGCAGGCGCCGTTCACGCCCGAGAACACCCGCATCATCGCGATCGGCATTTCCAATGGCGGCGGCGCGGTGCTGCAGGCGGCGGGACTCGATGGCGCCGGCATGCTCGATGCCGTGCTGGCGCTCGAACCCAACGTGCACGTCGAGGGCGGCGGACGCGCGCTCTACGACTACGCCACCGAGGCTGCGCTGCTGATGCCCTGCGCGCTCGCCGACGCGCGCTTCGCGACAACTCCGTTCGCGCGGATCGGCACTGCGCTTCCACCCGCATGGGCGATGCGCGGCGAGGCCCTGCAATCGCTCGGGTTGCTCAGCGCGACCGACCCATCCGCGCAAGCAGCCGAGGCGATGGAACGCTTGTGCGCTTCGGGTTGGGAGATTCCCGCAATCGAATCCGCGGCATGTTCGACGATCTTCGACATGTGGCGTGCGGTCGCGGTGACGTATGCGAGCGCCTACCTGCGCCGCGGCATGGGCGACATGCCGTGCGGCTTTTCGTTCCAGACGATCAGTCCCGGCGGCCAGCCGGGGCCCGCCGCGGAAACGATTCGCGCCGCGTGGTGGTCTGAAGGCTCCGGCATTCCGCCGGACGTGGGCATCGCCCTGTTCGGCGGAAGCGATGCTTCGGCCGATCCGACCCTGCCCGGCCTGCTCGCATTGCGCGAGTTGTGGCAGGGCGGCAATACCGATGCAAAAGCCTTGCACGCCGCCGTCGCCCGGCTCGCGGCGAAAGCGCCGCGGCACGAGCTGCCGATCTGGATCGTACATGGGGCAGATGACGGATTGATTCCGGCGGCTTTCACTTCGGACAGGTACGTGGAGTGGCTGCGCACGCAGGGCCGTTCACCGCGCTACTGGCGGGTGCCGCATGCGCAGCACTTCGACGCGTTCCTCGCCGCACCGGGTTTCGGCGATCGGCACGTTCCGTTGTTGCCTTACGGCTATGCGGCACTCGATCGCATTTACGCGCACGTCGTGGACAAGGCGCGGTTGCCGGAGATGCCGACGCCGCACACGCGGCCACGCGGACCTGGCGCACTGGATCGCAGTCATCTCGGCTAGGATGAGCACGCACTCCGTCCGTAGCTGCGCGTGGGCTCTCAGTCGTTCGGCAAGCGGCCGCGCCGCGCTGAAATCCACAGCGCGCCGAGCGTGCCCGCGGCGCCCGAAAGCAGGTACAGGCCCACGTAGTCCCTGCCCAGGAACGCCGCCAGCGCCAGCACCACCAGCGGCGCGAAACCGGCGCCGATCAGCCAGCCCAGATCGGACGTGATCATGGCGCCGGTGTAGCGGAACTCGCTCTTGAAACTGGAGCTGACCGCACCCGCGGCCTGCGCGTGCGAGAACCCGAGCAGGGCGAATCCGAACAGGATGAACAGATAGGCCTGCACAGTGCCGCCCGAGAGCATCAAGGCCGTCCACCCGCTGTAGATGGCGATCAGCACGCCGCATACGCCCAGCGTCGTGCGGCGGCCGAAACGATCGGCGATCCGCCCCGACAGCAACATGCAGGGAATGGCCACGAGCGCGCCGATGATCTGCACCAGCAGGAATTCGGTGGTGGACATCTTCGTGAACAGCAGCGCCCACGACAGCCCGAAGATCGTCACCAGATAGAACAACGCGTAACTGGCCAGCGGGGCGAAGGCGCCGAGGGCTATGTTGAGGCCTTGCGAACGAACCAGTTCGCGAATCGACGACGGTTCGAGGTCTCGATTCTTCAACTGTTCGGCGTAACGCGGCGCCACCACCATGCGCAGGCGCGCGAACAACGCCACCACGTTCAGCGCGAATGCAACGAAGAACGGATAACGCCAGCCCCAGGCGAAGAAGTCGTCCGGCGTCAGGCTGGACCAGATGAAGGCGAACAGGCCGGCGGCCAGGAT
Source organism: Rhodanobacteraceae bacterium (assembly GCA_035694895.1). Lineage (GTDB taxonomy): Bacteria > Pseudomonadota > Gammaproteobacteria > Xanthomonadales > Rhodanobacteraceae > 66-474. The sequence continues at coordinate 22,244 of DASSFA010000173.1, forward strand.
GAAGCCGATCGGCTCGCCGAGCTGCGCGAGCATCGCGTACCAGCCGCGGCGCTCCCGCGGCGCCATCAGCGCGGCGAGCGAGGCCAGTCCGTTCCAGCTGCCGCCCAGCCCGAAGCCCTGGCCGAATCGCAGTATCGCGACCGCCAGGATGGCCCACCCGCCGAGGGTCGCGTAGCCGGGCATGAAGGCGATGCCGGCGGTCGCCATGCCGAGGATGAACAATGCGATCGTCAGCTTGGTCGCGAGGCCGAAATTGCGCTCCAGCACGAGGAAGAACATCGAGCCCAGCGGACGCGCGATGAAGCCGAGCGCGAAAATCGCGAAAGCGTAGAACATGCCGTCCAGCTGGCTGGCGAACGGGAAATACGCCTTGGGGAACGCCAGCACGCAGCCCAGTCCGAACACGAAAACGTCGAAGGATTGGGAAATGCGTCCGACGACCACGCCGACCACCAGGTCTCCCGGGGTGACATGGTCATGTGGTGCTCCTGCATGCGCGCCGCGGGGCGCGGGAGGAGTGGTCAGGGTATCGCTGGTGGGCATGGCTTCGCGTGGCAATGCTGAAAGGAACGACGGGCAGACACGTCATGACGTGACGCGATGCGCCGGAACAGCGTCGCGGTTTGTATGGATGGACGCCTTGACGCAAATCAAGGCGAACGTCCCGAAGTCGCGGAGTCTGCAAGGACGAAGCGACAGCGACGGAGTATCATAAGCCGTTTTTGCAACGCGCCCAAGTACAACAATGTCCCTGAAACCCCTGCGCACTGTGCTGCTGCTTCCCCTCCTGCTGCTCGGCGGCTGCAGCCTGGTGTTGCTGGATCCGTCCGGCGACGTGGCGCGGCAGCAGAGCGACATCATGATCACCACCACGGTCATCACCTGGCTGATCATCGTGCCGGTGATGGTGGCGATCGGCATCGTCGCGTGGCGCTACCGCGCGTCGAACAGGCAGGCGAAATACGATCCCGACTGGGACCATTCGCCGCAGCTCGAGCTGGTCGTGTGGGCGGTGCCGCTGCTGATCATCATCGCGGTCGGCGCGGTGAGCTGGATAGGCACCCACCAGACCGATCCCTACCGCCCGCTCGACCGCATCGCTGCGGGCAAACCGGTTGCGGCCGACGTCAAGCCCCTCGAAGTGGACGTGATATCGCTGCGCTGGAAGTGGTTGTTCCTGTATCCGCAGTACGGCATCGCGACGGTGAACGAAATGGCGGCGCCGGTGGACCGGCCGATCCGGTTCAAGCTGACCGGCGACACCATGATGGATTCGTTCTTCGTGCCGGCGCTGGTGGGCCAGGTCTACACGATGCCTGGCATGCAGACGATCCTGCACGGCGTCATCAACAAGCCGGGCGAGTACAAGGGCTTTTCCGCGAATTTCAGTGGCTCGGGCTTCACCGACATGCGCTTCAAGTTCCACGGCCTGGAGGCGAAGGACTTCGATGCGTGGATAGCCAAGGCCCGCGCGGCAGGCGGCGATCTCGACCTCGCGGCCTACGACAAGCTGCGCCAGCCCAGCCGCGCCGAACCGGTGCACTACTACGCGAAGTTCGACCCCAACCTTTACGAGCGGGTCCTGAACCTGTGCGTCCAGTCCGGCGGGACCTGCAAGAACCAGATGGGCAACGGGCCCATGCAGGGCATGCCGGCGCATCAGTCCATGAAGATGCCCTCCGAGCCGGAAGTGCCTTCCGGTTCCACGTCGGGTGGGCACTGATCATAGTGAAGAGATTCAAACATGCCTGAAGCCATGCCCCATCGTGCCGCGATCTGGAACTTCCTGTTCGGGCGGCTGACGATCCACTCGTTCCCGTTCCTCAATCCCGATACCGAGGGCCACATCCTGCTCGGCACTTTCTTCGTGGTGTTGCTGGGCGGCCTTGCCATCGCGGCCGCGATCACGAAGTACCGCAAGTGGGGCTACCTGTGGCACGAGTGGTTCACCAGCGTGGACCACAAGAAGCTCGGCATCATGTACATGATCCTGGGCACGGTGATGCTGCTGCGCGGATTCTCAGACGCGATCATGATGCGCGCGCAGCAGGCTTACGCCTTCGGCCCGCACATGGGCTACCTGCCGCCCGATCACTACAACCAGATCTTCACCGCCCACGGCGCGATCATGATCTTCTTCGTGGGCATGGCCTACATCGTGGGCCTTATGAACTACATCATGCCGCTGCAGATCGGCTCGCGCGACGTGGCGTTCCCGTTCCTCAACAATCTCAGTTTCTGGTTTACCTGCGGCGGCGCGGTCATGTTCATGACGTCGCTGTTCCTCGGCGACTTCTCGATGGCCGGCTGGCTGGGCTATCCGCCCGTTTCCGAACTGCAGCAGGGGCCCGGCGTCGATTACTACATCTGGGGCCTGCAGTTGTCCGGTGTCGGCACGCTGCTGACCGGCATCAACTTCGTGGTGACCATCCTGAAGATGCGCGCGCCCGGCATGACGCTGATGAAGATGCCGGTGTTCACCTGGACCACGCTGGCCACCAGCGGCCTGATCATCGCGACCTTCCCGGTGCTCACGGCGACGCTGTTCCTGCTGGCGCTGGACCGCTATTGCGGCACCCACTTCTTCACCGACGGGTTCGGCGGCAACCTGATGATGTACATCAACCTGATCTGGGTGTGGGGACACCCGGAGGTGTACATCCTGATCCTGCCGCTGTTCGGCGTGTTCTCGGAAATCGTACCGACGTTCTCCGGCAAGCCGCTGTTCGCCTATTCGTCGATGGTGTACGCGACCGTCGCGATCATGATCCTGTCGTACCTGGTGTGGCTGCACCACTTCTTCACGATGGGCTCGGGTGCCGACGTCAACTCGTTCTTCTCGTTGACCACGATGATGATCGCGATCCCGACCGGGGTGAAGATCTTCAACTGGCTGGTCACCATGTACCGCGGCCGCGTGCGCTACACCGTGCCGATGCTGTGGACGATGGGCTTCCTGTTCACCTTCACCATTGGCGGCATGACCGGCGTGATGCTGTCGGTGGCGCCGGCCGACTTCCTGCTGCACAACAGCCTGTTCCTGATCGCGCACTTCCATAACGTGATCATCGGCGGCGTGGTGTTCGGCGTGTTCGCGGCCGTGAACTTCTGGTTCCCGAAGGCGTTCGGATTCAAGCTCGACGAATTCTGGGGCAAGGCCACGTTCTGGTTCTGGCTGGTCGGTTTCTGGGTGGCGTTCGGGCCGTTGTACATCCTTGGCCTGATGGGTGTGACGCGCCGCCTGAGCCACTTCGATGATCCGAGCCTGCAACCGTGGTTCGTGGTCGCCGCGATCGGCGCGTTCCTGATCGCGCTCGGCATCCTGTCCTTCATCATCCAGATCTACGTGAGCATCCGCCGGCGCGAGGAATACGCAGTGGATGGCGATCCGTGGGACGGCCGCACCCTGGAATGGTCCACCTCGTCGCCGCCGCCCGACTACAACTTCGCGTTCATCCCGATGGTGCACCACCGCGATGCGTGGGCAACGATGAAGAAGCTCGGCTTCACGCGCCCGCGCGATGGCTACAACGACATCCACATGCCGAAGAACACGGCCGCGGGCGTGATCATCGGCGCGCTGTCCTTCGCCTGTGCGTTCGGCCTGGTCTGGTACATCTGGTGGCTCGCGGCGCTGTCGCTGCTCGGCGTGATCATCGCGAGCATCGTCCACAGCTTCGATTACCACCAGCACCACCACATTCCCGCGGACGAGGTGCGCCGTTTCGAATCCGGCAACCCGCACGCGGCAGCACAGGGCGCAAGCGCATGAACACCACCGCGATCGACACCGCTCATCCGGCGCCGTCGGACTACTACTGCCTGACGGAATCGCCGCCGCACAACGGGACCCTCCTGGGGTTCTGGATTTACCTGATGAGCGACTGCTTCATCTTCGCGTCGCTGTTCACCTGTTACGCGGTGCTCGGCACCGAATACGCCGGCGGCCCCACCGCCGCCGAAGTGCTCGACCTGCCCGGCCTCGCGCTGAACACCGCGCTGCTGCTGATCTCGTCGGTGACCTTCGGCTTCGCGATGCTGGAGATGGCGCGCCAGCGCAAAGGCGCGATGCTTGGCTGGCTGGCCGTGGCCGGGTTGCTGGCGGCGGCCTTCGTCTCGCTCGAGATCCGCGAGTTCCTGACGATGATCGCCGACGGCGCCGGCCCGACGCGCAGCGCGTTCCTGTCGTCCTTCTTCACGCTGGTGGCCACGCACGGCCTGCACGTGACGCTCGGCATCCTTTGGCTGATCGTGCTGATGGTGCAATCCTTCCGCTTCGGCCTGAACGAGGACAACGTGCGCCGCCTGCGCTGCCTCAGCATGTTCTGGCATTTCCTCGACCTGGTGTGGGTCGGCGTTTTCAGCTACGTCTATCTGGTGGGAGTGGTGCGATGAACCAGCCGTCTTCGTCCGGTCACGCGATGCCGCACGGCAACCACGATCCGATGCACGAACACCACGGCAGCCTGCGTGGCTACCTGACCGGCTTCGTGCTGGCGGCGATCCTGACGGTTATCCCGTTCTGGCTGGTGATGGATCACGTGATCGACAACAAGCAGTTGCTGATCCTCGCCATCCTGGCGCTCGCGGTCGTGCAGATCTTCGTGCACATCGTGTTCTTCCTGCACCTGGACACGCGTTCGGAAAGCGGCTGGAACATGATGACCTTCATATTCACCGCCGTGCTGGTGATCATCGTGCTCGGCGCGTCCATCTGGGTCATGTACGCCGAAAACGCGAACATGATGACGATGTCGTCGCAGTACGAGCAGAACCCGATCAGCCACCAGCCGACCACCAAGCCACCGGCGAAGTAATCGAAGCATTCGGCCGCTATCCCGACTCTGGATGGAATCCCCCTCACCCGCCAAGCGCTGCGCGCTTGTCTCCCTCTCCCCGACGGGGAGAGGGCTGGGGTGAGGGGGCGCGAAGCTCACGACCGCAACTCATGCTGATGCGCGACCATCCCTCGCTAGAAACGGCACCTGGACGCAAGGGCAAACTCAAATTCATTCTCTGGATGACACTGCTGGCTGCGGTGTTCGCCGGCTTCATCCTGCTCGGCAACTGGCAGGTGCGCCGGTACCACCTGAAATTGCGGATCGCGCATGACATCGCCACACGCGTGCATGCACCGCCAATGGATGCGCCCGGTCCCGCGCAGTGGCCGAACATCGCCGCCGGCGATCTTCAATATCTGCACGTAAGGCTGCACGGCCGCTTCACCGGCAGCCAGACGCTCGTGCACGGATCGAGTTCGCAAGGCTACGGCTGGTGGGCGATGGCGCCGCTGCGCACGAATCGCGGCTTCATCGTGCTGATCAACCGCGGTTACGTCCCGCCGGAGCTTCCCGGCACGCCAGCATTTGCGAAGATTGCTCCCCCCGGCGGCGAGGTGACGCTGACGGGGCTGCTGCGGCTCACCAAGCCGCGTGGCGGCTTCCTGCGCCACAACCAGCCGGAAAACAACCTGTGGTACTCGCGCGACGGTGC
>DASSFA010000174.1:0-6818 GCA_035694895.1 Rhodanobacteraceae bacterium
CGCACGGCGCAGTGGCGGCAGGTCCTCGTCCAGCTTGCGCGCGCCGCGCGCGCTGACCAGGGCGATGCGTGGAATGTGCATCGCCTATCCATAACACGATCGGATTCCGCCCGCATCGCCCTTCAGGCAGGTTGCAGATCCACGTAAAGCAGGCGCCAGTCCAGTACGACCCGACCCTGTTCGTGGCGGAAGCCGACATGCTCCTGCAGGGCTTCGCGCAGCGCCGCGTGCGGGCAGTCGATGACACCGAACAAGCCGCCGCAGAAATCCAGCATCTGGCGCTCGTCCTCGAATATCCACGGGCAGGCCAGTTCGCCGAAGCGTGTGATCCTGCCGACGCGCGCGAACCACGCCGGATCGTTCGGCAGGTACAGCCCCGCGTGACCGGTGACGTTGTAGCGCCCGACGAAACCGTCGAGGAAACGCGTAAGGCCGGAACCGCGCGTCACGTCCGCCAGATGCAGCGTGCCGTCCGGATGCAGGTGCTTCAGCAGGTCGCCGATGAAGCCGCCCTGGTCCTCGATGTGGTGTAGCGCTGCCAGGCAGACGATGTGATCGAAGGCGCCGTGATTCCATGCTTGCGCCGGGTCGTAGACCGGCACGCCGTTGCCGAAACCTGTGGTGAGCTCCAGGCTCGTCAATTCGACGCCGGCCGGCAGGTGTCGCCGCAGATAACCGCCGCCGGCGGGAATATCCAGCACGCGCTGGCCCGCTCGCGGAGCGGAACCGTCGAACAGGCGCGCGAATTCGGCGTGACGCGCCTCCGGGCAGCGCAGCATCGCCGCATGGTAGGCATCGCCGCGCTGCATGAAGATTTCGCCGTATTCGAGGTTCATGCGTCGACGGTTTTGCGCGCGGGGTGCCGCCAGCGCGCCGGATCGAACAGCAGGGATGCCAGTGCGTCGTGGATGCGCGCAATCGGCGCGTCCCAGCAGTTCGGCGACGGGCTGGTGTTGTTGAGTACGTCCATCAGCGCGTTGGCTTCGAAGATCAGCAGCGAGCCGTCCGGGCGCAGGTTGCAGTCGATGCCGAAGTAGTCCATGTCCAGCGCATCCGTGATCGCATGCACGCGCCCGCGCACTTGCGGAAGCAGTTCCGTTTCGAAATTCGCCAGCGCCGCGATTTCTTCTTCCGCCATCGCCACGCGGCGATCGTGGACATGCACCAGCCAGCCGTCGGCGACGATCAGGTGGCGCAGGAAGATCTCGCCGCCGACCACTACGATCCGCAGCTTGCGGTAACACCCGTCCGCATCGCGGCACTCGACGTACTCGGTGAGGTACAGGTCACGCCCGCCCCACGGCATGTCGCGCAGGGCCGCCTTGGCTTGCGCGGCGTCGTCCAGCTTGGCCGTGGCGCTGCCGCGATGGGTGCCCGCCACGCGCACGATCAGTGGCCAGCGCAGATCGTGTTGCTGTGCGGCGCGCGCGACATCGGCCGGTTCCTCGATGCGCAACCGGATCGTGCGCGGCATCAGCACGCCTTCGATGCCGGCGAGTTTTTCCGCCACACCGTCGCGCGAGGAACCCAGCACCGCGGCGGGATGGTTGAAGCAGGCCGCGCCATTGGCTTCGACATATTCGTTCAACATGTGCAACGCCACGGCGGAAAGGTCCGGATCGGCCACGGCGTTGACCAGCGGCGCATCGCGCATCGGAAGCGGAATGCGAACCGGAATGTCCGGGCCGAAGAACACGCGCAGCAGCCGCTGCTTGAATGGCGGCGCAAGATGCGTGGCCAACCGGCTGTTGCCGAGGAAGTTGTAGCCCAGGCCGTCCGCACCCTGCGCGAACACCGAGACCATGCGATTGTCGGGAATGCCCATCATCAGCGGCAGGATCGCCGCGGGCGAAGTGTCCACGTTTCCCCCTGTGAAACGCGCCTAAAGGTTCTGGTAGTTCGGACCGGAGCCGCCTTCGGGCGTCACCCAGTCGATGATCTCGTAGGGATCCTTGATGTCGCAGGTCTTGCAGTGCACGCAGTTGGCGGCGTTGATCTGCAACCGCTTGCCGGCCGCGTCGTCCACGATTTCGTACACGGCGGCGGGACAGAAACGCGTGCACGGATTGGCGTATTCCACCGTGCAGCGCTCGATGCAGATGTTGGTGTCGCGCACGTGCAGGTGCACCGGCTGGTCCTCGTCGTGCTCGGTCGCGGCGAAGTACACGCCCGCGAGGCGGTCGCGCGGCGGCAGGTCGCGTTGCACGTAGTCACGTTTCGGCGATTCGTATTCGCCGACCCTGCTCTCATCAAGCCGTTCCAGCGAGCACCAGTCGGCGCAATTCTTCAGCGTCCAGGGCGAATGGCCCGCGGTCACCGTTTCCCACGCGGCATTGAACAGCCCTCGCCACAGGCCCTTGCGGAAGCCGGGGCGGATGTTCCGCACCTTCTTCAGTTCCGCCATCACCGGCGAGCCGCGCAGGCGCGCATCGAAGCCTTCCGAGGATTTCTTCTCGATGAAATGTTCGGCGGCGAGCAGCCCTGAGCGGATCGCCTGGTGCGTGCCCTTGATCTTGGGCACATTCATCAATCCCGCGGCATCGCCGATCAGGATCGCGCCGGGCATTTCCACGGTCGGCAGTGACTGCCAGCCGCCTTCGATCAATGCGCGTGCGCCGGCCGAGACGATCTGCCCGCCTTCCAGCAGCGGCTTGACCAGCGCGTGGTGTTTCAGTTGCTGGAAGGCTTCGTAGGGCTGGAACATCGGGTCTTCGTAGTCGAGCCCGGCCACGAAGCCGATCGCGACGCGATCCTTGTCCAGGTGATAGATGAAGCTGCCGCCGTAGGTCGCGTGATCGAGCGGCCAGCCGACCGTGTGCATGACCTTGCCCGGCTGCACGCGCCCGGCCGGCACCTGCCACAGTTCCTTGATGCCGATGCCGAAAGTCTGCGGATCGTGCCCTTCGTTCAACGCGAAGCGCCTGATCAGCGTCTTGGTGACGTTGCCGCGGCAGCCCTCGGCCAGCACGGTGAGCCGCGCGTGGATGTCGATGCCTTGCGTGTAACCGGGCTTGTGCGAACCATCCTTCGCCACGCCCATGTCGCCGACGCGCACACCGATCACTTTGCCGCTGTCGTCGAACACCGCTTCCGCGGCGGCATAGCCGGGAAAGATGTCCACGCCCAGCGCTTCGGCCTGCGGCGCCAGCCACGCGCACAGTGCCCCGAGCGAGACGATGAAATTGCCGCGGTTGTGCATCTGCGGGGGCGTGGGCAGTTTTGTCGCGCGCTTCGCGTCACGCAGCAGCAGGAATTCGTCCGAAGTGGCGGGCACACAGATCGGCGGCGGGTTGTCGCGCCAGCCCGGCAGCAGCGCGTCCAGCGGCGCGGGTTCGATCACCGCGCCGGAAAGGATCTGCGCGCCGACGGTGGAGGCCTTTTCCAGCACGCACACGCGCATCTCGGCGTCGAGCTGTTTCAGGCGGATCGCGAAGGCGAGCCCGGCGGGGCCGGCGCCGACCACGACCACGTCGTATTCCATGATTTCGCGTTCGGTCATGTGATTACCTGCCGATTGCTTCAGAAGCCATCCTTGGCGTGCCTGCCGCTCGGCATCCTTGCCTCACCCTCACACGCAGCGCGATCTGCCATTCAAGGCAGATCGCAAGCGCTGCATGTTCGACCTGCACACCCAAAGCAGCCAAAGCCGCCATCCATGGCCAAGAGCTCCGTGGCTGCACTTCTCAAAAGAGCGCCTCATTGTCCGGGTTCGCCGCGACCGGGGCAATGCACCATGTCTTTTTGACCGCGCTTCGCCATAATCGGAGCAGGCCCGAGGGAGATGCCATGGACGCAGCAACGGATTCGATTCCGCCGCAAACGGCCCGTGGCGCGAGCCTTTGCCGGAATCTGCATTGGCTGGCGACCGGACGGTTGAAGCCCCGCGAGCTGGGCGAGCTCCATCTGGAAGCGATCGCACGGCTCGATCCGCAGTTGCATGCGTTCCTGGACGTGCGTCCCGCGCTGGTGCGCGAGCAGGCCGCCGCCGCCGAAAATCGCCGTCGAGACGGACTGATCGGGCGGCTGGACGGCATCCCGATCGCGGTCAAGGACAATCTGGACATCGCCGGCCTGCCGACCACGGCGGGCCTGGCCTCGCGCAAGTCGCGCGTCGCGCAGCTCGACGCGCACGCGGTGTCGCGGCTGCGCGCGGCGGGCGCGGTGTTGCTCGGCAAGACCAACCTGGACGAGGGCGCGCTCGGCGCGTCGACGAACAATCCGCACTTCGGACCGACCCATAACCCGCATCGTCACGGTTACACGGCCGGCGGATCGTCCGGCGGTTCGGCCGCGGCCGTCGCCACGGGCATGGCCGTCGCGGCGCTGGGCTCGGACACGCTGGGCTCGGTGCGCATCCCGGCAAGCTATTGCGGCGTGTGCGCGCTGAAGCCCACGCATGGCGAGATTTCCGCGCGCGGCCTGGTACCCGCCGCGCGCAGGCTGGACGCGGTCGGCGTGATCGCGCGCGAAGTCGGCGACCTTGCGGTGCTGCTGCACGTGCTCGCCGGCTACGATGCCGACGATCCGCGCTCGCGCCGCCGGCGCGTGGCGCTCTCGCTGCCGGACTGGGAGCCGGGCGAACTGCGCACCGGCGTGCTGCCGAACCTGGAAGCGATCGGCGTCGAGCCGGCGGTGGCGGAAGTTTTCGACAACGCGCTGGTGAGACTGCGCCACGAACTCGGCACGCGCCGCGCGCTGGATTTTTCCGACTGGCATTGGCAGAAGATGCGTCGCGCCGGCTTGCTGCTGATGGAGGCGGAGATGCGCCGCACCTTCGCCGACGATCTGGATGAAGCCTCGCCTGCGTTTCGCGCAATGCTCGATTACGCCGCACGCAAGTCGGCCAGCGATTACGTCGCGGCGGACCTGCTGCTGGATGCCTCGGTGTTGAAGGCGCGGCGCGTATTCGCGCAGGTGGACGTGCTGGTGCTGCCGACCACGCCGCAGGGCGCGTTTCCGCTGGATCAGCCCGCGCCCGATTCGCAGGCCGACCTCACCGCCTTCGCAAGCCTGGCCGCATGCCCCGCAGTCAGCATCCCGATGGGGACGCTGCCCGATGGCATGCCGATCGGCATGCAGTTCGTGGGGGCGCCCGGTTCCGACCTGCGCCTGCTGGAACTGGCCGAAGTATGCGCGGCCGCGCTGGACGCGGCGCCGGCGTTTCCGGTGGAGGGTTAACGGAAACGCGTGTACTCCTGATGTCATTCCGGACGCCGCTTGCGGCGATCCGGAATCCATTTTCACAACGCGACCGCGCGACAAACGCCATCCATGGCCAAGGGCTCCGTGGTTCTGCGCTTCGCGCAGCCCCGGAACGGCGATTATCTTTTGTCTGCTGCGCTTTGCTTCGTCCAGTCCCGCTGCCCCTGCGCCAGCGTCCATTCCACGACCTGTGCGCTCAGTTGGTCGCATGCTTGCCCGAACGCCTGCACGACCTGCGGCACGGTCGCGCCAGAAGGCGTGGCGGCGACTTCGAAGCTGCGCGCGGCCAGCACCTGGCGCGAACCGCCGCGGCGCAGTTGCGCGTCGAAGCGGACGATCACCACCGGCGAGCCGTTGCGGTATTCGGACTGGAACGCGCGCAGGTCGCCGCCCAGCACGAAATCCGCGCTCAGGGAATCCGCTTCGCTGGTCACCGCGGGCAGGCGATGGGTGGCGAGGAATGCGTCCACCAGCCGCTCGCGCATCAGCACCGGCGCGGGATCGCTCCATTGCGCGCCCTTGTACACCGTGACCTTGCCGGGCTCGGGCATCACCACGATGCCGCTGCCGGTCAGCATGCCGGTGGCCTCCGGCGTATCCACGCGCAGTTGCCAGTCGAGCTGCGGTCCGTTGCTTCCGGATGCCGTCTGCGCGGCGCGCGGCAACAGGTAGACGTCCGGACTCTCGTTCGGCGGCAGGATGGAACAGGACGAGGTCGCCAGGACAACCATGAGTCCAAGCCAACCGGCAAAACTTCGCGTGCGGATATGCATAGGCGTTCCATCATTGCAGCCGTCATTCCCGCGCAAGCGGGAATCCATGTTCAGGAGCAAGATCAAAATGGATTCCGGGTTCCGCTGCGATAGAGCCGCAGCGGCCCCCGAATGACGACAAAGTTTCTTTGCGCTTTCCCGATTCCCGATTCCCGATACTCGATTCCCGATCAGTGTCCCTTGCCCGGATCGAACGCCTTCGGCTTCTCGCGCCCGAGGATGTAGCCGGCCGGATTGCCCTTCAGCTTGTCGGTCAGGTCGCGTACGTCCTTGAGCGTGCCGCGCAATTCCCGCAGCGCGGGGCCCAGTTCGGCCACGCCCTGCAAACCCGATTGCAGCGAACCGCGGTTCTCGCTGAGCAGCTTGTCCAGCGTGTCGGAGGTGCGCTGCAACGAAGCCAAAGCGGCGTGGGCGCTGTCCAGCGTGGCCTTGCCCTGGTCGCTTACCAGTGCATTGGTGTTCTTCAGGACGTCGTTCAATTGCCTGGACGCCTGCGCAGCCTGCTTCAGCAGTTCGCGCAGATCGGCACGCTCGTCGGCTACGGCGCCGGTGACCTGGTCCAGATGTGCCAAGGTGTTGTTGATGTGGTCGACGTTCTGCTGGGACAGCAGCGCATTGGCCTTGGCGAGCAGCCCGTTGATGCTGGTGATGATGTCCGCGCCGGAAGACAGCAATTGCGTGAGCGCGGAACTCTCGGACGGAATCCTCGGCACCGGATTTTCGGGCGTCGGCAGCAGCAGCGGGGTGTCGGGCTTGCCGCCGGTGAGCTGGATGAACGCCACGCCGGTCAGGCCGAGCAGCCCGAGCTTGGCGGTGGTGTCCACCTTGATCGGCGTGTCGGCG
>DASSFA010000175.1:0-4003 GCA_035694895.1 Rhodanobacteraceae bacterium
GCTCTCCAGCCAGTAACGCGCGACCATGCCGGCGTGGTAGCTGGTGCCGCAGGCGACGATCTGCACGCGCTTCACCTGCGACAGCAGCGCCTGCGAATCCACGCCGAAGATGTTCGGGAGCACGCGGCTGTCGCTGATGCGGCCCTCAAGCGTATTGGCCACCGCGGCCGGCTGCTCGTGGATCTCCTTCAGCATGTAATGGCGGAACTCGCCGCGCTCGACCGCGTCGGCGGAAAGTTCGCTCTCGCGCACCGGTCGCGTCACGGGCCGCCCCTCGGCGTCGTATACCTGCATGGCTTCGCGCTCGATCTCCACCACGTCGCCTTCTTCCAGGTAGACGATGCGGTTGGTGACCTTGATCAGCGCCTGCACGTCCGAACCCAGGAAGTGCTCGCCGATGCCCAAGCCGACGCACAGCGGGCTGCCGCGGCGGGCGCCCACCACGTGGCCGGGTTCATCCTTCGAGATCGCGGCGATGGCGTAGGCGCCGTGCAGGCGCCGCGTCGCCGCGATCACCGCGTTCTTCAATCCGACGCCCTTCGCCATCTCGTGGTGGATCAGGTGGGCGATGACTTCCGTGTCGGTCTGCGAATCGAACCGGTACCCGGCCCGACCCAGTTCCTCCCGCAACTCGGCATGGTTCTCGATGATGCCGTTGTGCACCACCGCCACCATGCCCTGGGACAGATGCGGATGCGCGTTCGCCTCGTTGGGAACGCCATGGGTGGCCCAGCGCGTGTGCGCGATGCCGGTGTGGCCGGCGATCGGATTGGCCTGGTAGAGCGATTCCAGTTCGCGCACCTTGCCTGGCATGCGCAGCCGCGCCAGCGCGCCGTCGGCCAGCACCGAAATGCCCGCCGAGTCGTAGCCGCGATATTCCAGCGCGTGCAGGCCGGCAATCAGGATCGGCACGACATCGCGCTGGGCGGCAGCGGCAACAATTCCACACATGGGAGTTCTCCTGGATTCTGGCGCGCTCTGACCGCCGCGACGTACTTTGGTTCAGAGCCTCGGAATCATACGTCCATGCGGGGGCTCGTGGTGGTCACGTTTTGTCTACGCAGGATCGCGTTAAGTTTGCATTTCGTACTCACGCCGAAGTTGAGGGCGAGGGTTGACGGATTCACGGATTCGATGCACGCGCAGCAGGATGCTGCTACTCACGAAACGTGGGCCGACAGTGCGTCACAGGAGTTGCACGCAGGACGGAGTCCAGGGAAGGAGCGGTATGTTTCGGCTACTGCGCCAGCGCGCGTTGCGTTGGCAATTGTTTCTCGCAGCGATCGAGTTTTTGCTGCTGGTGAGTTGTGTGTACTGCGCAATCGGCTTGCGCTACTGGGGCGATCCCATCGCGCAGGTGAACTTCGGACACGCCCTGCGGTTGCGTGCCCTGCTCGTGGCATTGATGGTGGTGCTGGGCATGGTGGCACTCGGCTTGTATCAGAACCATCTGCGCGCGAACTGGCGCGGCCAGTTCACCCGCCAGGCCGTGGGCTTTGCGCTCGGCGGCAGCGCGCTGCTGGTCCTCTATTACGCATACCCGCCGGCCTACATCGGGCGCGGCGTGCTCGGCATCGCGCTGGTGGTCGGCTTTGTCGCGGTGGCGGCATTCCGGGTGGTGTTCCTGCGCCTGATTGACGCGGACCTGTTCAAGCGCCGCGTGCTGGTGCTTGGCGCGGGCCGTCGCGCCGCACAGATCGCGCAGCGCATGCGCCGTCGTTCGGATTGCCGCGGTTTCCGCATCATCGGTTACGTACGGATGGGCGAGGAGGCCGTGCGGGTGCCGGTCAACAAGCTGGTGAATCCGCATCATTCGCTGCGCGAGCTGGTGAAGCGCACGCAGATCGACGAGATCGTGGTCGGTCCGGACGACCGCCGCTGCGGGTTGCCGATGGCGGATCTGCTCGAGTGCAAGCAGTCCGGGATCGCCGTCGTGGAACTGGCGGATTTCTTCGAGCGCGAATCCGGCCAGATCAGGATGAACCTCGCCAATCCTTCCTGGCTGGTGTTTTCCGACGGCTTCGACGCCTCGCCGCTGCGCAAGCTGATCAAGCGCGGGTTCGACGTGGCTGCGGCATTGGTCATGCTGGCGCTGACGTGGCCGCTCATGGTGGCGGTGGCGCTGGCGATCCGGATCGAGTCCGGCCCCGGCGCGCCGATCCTGTACCGCCAGGAGCGGGTGGGCGAACACGGGCGCACCTTTTTCCTGGTGAAGTTCCGCAGCATGCGCACCGATGCCGAGCGCGACGGCGTGGCACGGTTCGCGCGCACCAACGACGATCGCGTGACACGCGTCGGCCGCTTCATTCGCAAGGCGCGGCTGGACGAATTGCCGCAGTTGTGGAACGTGCTGCGCGGCGACATGAGCTTCATCGGCCCGCGGCCCGAGCGCCCGCAATTCGTGGACGACTTCAACGCGCGCATCCGCTACTACCCGCTGCGCCATTGCGTGAAGCCGGGGCTCACCGGCTGGGCGCAGTTGCGTTACGCGTATGGCGCATCGCAGGAGGATGCCGAGGAAAAGCTCAAGTTCGACCTGTTCTACGTCAAGAACCACAACCTGATGTTCGATCTGATGATCCTGCTGCAGACCGTCGAGGTTGTGCTGTTCGGGCGCGGTGCACGATGAAACCGGCCTGCGCGCACGTCATCCGCCGCCTGCCGCGCGCGCGCGTGGGTGGCGGCGCGCGTTCAGAACACGATCAGGCCCACGCCCCACAACACCCATCCGAGCGCCAGCAGCACCATCGCGGCGAATATCAGGCGGCGCCACGGCCATCGGCCATCGCCCAGCGGCATGGCCGCCGCGACGTGGCGCGGACCGGGCGATCCGGTTTGCACCGTGATGCTGCCGGTGCGGCGGCTGCCCGCGGGCTCCGCGCCCGGAAGCCGGCCGAAGCGGCGCTCGAACGCGATCGCTTCGCGATAGACCGCCATCAGGTGCTGCAGGGAATCGGGCGCCGAGTCTTCGCCGATCTCCGGATTGCGATCCGGATGCAGTTGCTGCATGCGGCGACGATACGCGAGCTTGAACTCGGTCAGGTTGCAGGTGTCGGGCGTGATGCCCAGCTCCTTATAGAGCGCGAGGAAATCCATTTCGCCGACCATCAGCCCACCCCCGAGGCGGTTCTGAACGGGATCTTCCAGGATCTGCAGTGCGTGCCGGAACAGGCGCGACGGGAACATCTTACGCGAAGGACGGCAAAGGGCAAATGCGCCTGATGCGGGCGTGCGGAAACAATGCGGGAGGGACCCCGAATGCAAGCGGCAATGGACAGCATGGCGGTGCAAAGGACGAACGTGGTGGCTTCGTGCACCGCGGTTCCGGCCCTGCTGCAGCCCCTGCTGCGTTCGGCGCTGGCGCGTCCGCGCGCCCTTGCCTTGCGCGGCGGCGCGCAATCCCTCGATTACACCGACCTGTGCGGATCGGTCGAGCGCATCGCCGCCGGCCTGCGCTCGTTCGGCGTATATCCGGGCGACATCGTTGCGCTGGGCGCGGAGCGCGAGCCGGAAACGGTGATGCTGATCCTCGGCGTGCTGCGTGCCGGTGGCGTGTGCATGCCACTGGACACGACGCTGCCCGCGCCACGCCTGTGCGGCATGCTGGAGGACGCGCGCCCACGCCTGCTGGTCGCGCCCGAATCCGCGCACGCGCGCTGGCCCGGACACGTGCCGCGCTGCGAACGCGGCGAACTGGAAGCGCAAGGCGTGAACGCGCCACCGGCGCCCGCCGGCGGCGCGGAAGCGGCGTACCTGCTGTTCACCTCCGGCTCCAGCGGTCGTCCCAAGGGCGTACTTATGTGCAGCACGGCACTGGCCGCGCTGATCGGCTGGCACGCCGAACACCCGCGCCTGGGCGTCCCCGCGCGCACGCTGCAGTTCGCGCCATTCGGCTTCGACGTTTCGTTCCAGGAAATGCTTTCCACGTTCGCGAGCGGCGGCATGCTCGTCGTCGCCGACCACGAATCGCGCCGTGATCCATGGAAGCTGCTCGCACTGTTGA
>DASSFA010000176.1:0-3181 GCA_035694895.1 Rhodanobacteraceae bacterium
CCTTCCGAGCCGGGGAAGCGTGTGGCCGACGGCTCAGCTCCATCAGACCCGCTTCACCATCGGCCTCGTATCGGCGCAGCCACTTCCGCAGCGTTGGCCGGGAAATGCCGAAACGGCGGCAGACCGCTCCGGCATCCCGGAACTCTTGATACGCTGCGATCCACCTCAGCCGCAGCCGGGCGGCGCGATCCGTTTCATCTTTCCTGCGACCTGCTGATGCCATCGCTGCTGTGATGGCTGGGGGGTTGTGGGCAACGCGCAGCGTTGTCCATCACGTCCACAGCCTACCGAATCCGTTGAAAGGATGTCTACGAACCGTACAAAGCAGCCGGCCAGCCGCCGCGTCAGCCCGATCACCCGGTCCGCCGCTCTCAACAGCAGCGCGCCGGCATCCGAGGTGATCCGCCCGCCGTCGAACGGCGCCACCACCACGCGTCCCTCCACGCGTGCAAACTCAAACAGGCTCGGTTTACACTCCGTCGGCACCGGGCGCCCCCTCTGCTCAGCGTTAAGCTTTTGTTGTAAAAGAACTTTCGCCGATTCAGAGGCCCGGTGCACCTACTCCGCGTGAGAAATGCGGGCTAGCAGCCTGTCGGATTCCCCTGGCGGTTGGGATGGTGCAGGATCGGCGGATGGTGAATTTCATTCCGTTCGACCGCGACCAATCCTTCCTGTTGCCGCCGGCCTTGAAGGACTGGCTTCCCGATGACGACGTGGCGCATTTTGTGGTTGCCGCGGTGGAGCGGGTGCCACTCGGGGCATTCGAGGTCGCGGAGCGGGCCGGGGGCAAGCCGCAGTATCATCCGCGCCTGATGCTGGCTCTGCTGATCTACAGCTACGCCAACGGCATCTTCTCCTCGCGGCGGATCGAACGGGCGAGCTATCGCGATATCGGCGTGCGCTTCGTCGCGGCCAACCTGCACCCGGACCACGACACCATTGCGGTCTTCCGGCGCGCCAACAAGACGGCGTTCGAGGCGGCGTTCCTGCAGGTTCTGCGGCTGGCGCGCGAGAGCGGGCTGCTGCGCGTCGGCCCGGTGTCGATCGACGGCGCCAAGATCGACGCCAGCGCCTCGAAAATCCGCTCGCTGCGTTATGACCGGGCCAACGACCTGCGTGCGAAGCTTGCCGCCGACATCACGGCGCTGACCGCGCGGGCCGAGGCGGCCGATGCCGAGGCTGACGATCCGCAGGCGCAGCCGGTCGAGATCGCCCGGCGCGAGACGCTGAAGGCGAAGCTGGATTCCGCCTGCGCCCGGCTGGAAGCGCAGGCCCGCGCGGAGGCGGACGCGGCCCGCCCGGACTACGAGGCGAAGAAAGCCGTCTATGACGCCAAACGCGGCCGGCGCGGCCGCCCGCCGGTGCCGCCCGACGATGATCCCCCGCCCGCGCGTCAGGGTAATCTGACCGACCCGGACAACGCGCTGATGCGCCGTTCGGATGCCCATGAATACCGGCAGGCCTACAACGCCCAGGCGGTGGTGTGCGCCGACGGCGCGCAACTGATCCTCGCCACCGGGATCACCGCCAGCCCGGCCGACGCCCCGGCTTCGCCGGAACCATCCTGGCGATGGAGAAGACGGTCGGCCTGCCGCACGTCGTGCTGGCCGACACCGGCTTTGCCAGCGGCCCGGCGGTGGCGGAACTGCTGAAGCGGGGGATCGAGCCGCTGGTCGCGATCGGACGCACGCAGCCGCACCGGCCCTACGACTTCCGGCCGCCGCCGGAAGCAAAGGCCGCCCGGCGGATCACCGAACCCTGGCGCCTCGCCATGAAAGCCAAGCTGGAAACCGACGATGCCAAAGCCCTCTCCAAAAAGCGCAAGCAGACCGTCGAGCCGCTGTTCGGGATCATCAAGAGCGCCCTCGGCTTCCTCCGCTTCCGCCTGCGTGGCCTGCAAAACGTCGCCACCGAGTGGACCCTGATCGCTCTCGCCTACAACTGCAGGCGCATCACGCGCCTGCAGGCCGCCTGACCAACCCCAAATCCGTCGCCCCCAAACCGCGGATGACCCGAACCCGACAGACTGCTAGCCCGCGTGTGACATCGGTCCGGGTTAAGGTAGCAGTGCGGCGATCTCTGCCCCTGGTATGCCACGCGAGCCATTGGCGAGGTCCCCGTCCCGCAGGGCTATCGCCGCTTCCTCCAATCCGGCCATCGCTCGGCGATAGAGAGCACCGCCAAGGCTGACGCGCCGAACTCCGGCCGCCGCAAGCTCAGCCAGCGGCACCGGGCCGGAGCGCGGACCAATCAGGACGTTGACCGGTTTCGGGGCGACTGCCCGGACAACAGCGCCGATCGCATCCAGGCCTGGCAACGCCGGGGCATAGAGCACATCAGCCCCCACTTCGGCGAAGGCGACTAGCCGGCGAATCGTGTCGTCCAGGTCCGGGCGTCCATGCAGGAAATTGTCCGTCCGGCCGGTCAGCAGGATGCGCCCTCGCGCCGCTTCCGCCGCACGACGGACACGGGCGACAGCATGATCGAAATCGTGAATCGGATAGGCGGGGTCGGCCGTCGTATCCTCGATGCCGAGGCCGGCCAATCCGGCCGCGGTCGCGGCCTCGACCGTCCGCGCGCAATCCTCTGGATCGGGTCCAAATCCGTCCTCCAGGTCGCCATTCACCGGCAGGCCCGTGATCTCGGCCAGCAGCCGCGCATTGGCGACCGCATCGTCCAGACTGACAGCGTGCACTCCATCATGCCGTCCCATTGCAAATGCGATGGCGAGCGAGGAACTGCCCAGCGCCGCGAAGCCCGCGCGCTTTAGGAGAACCGCCGACGCGCCGTCCCAGGCGTTCGGCATGATGAAGGCGCCCGGCTGCGTATGCAGGGCACGGAAGCGTTCATAGGCTGAGGGGCCGGTCATGGGCGCACTCCGGGAATCTCGGATGGTATCCATGATACAAGGTGTCGCTCTGGGACACATCCCCGCTCTGCCCTGACGATCCCTGACCGGCCGAGCGGTGGAGCGCCTTCGGCTGTCCTATGGGCACGCCGTGGAGCGCATGGAAACTGCACCCAGTATGTCCCAACGATAACGCTGCATCCAAGAAGAGAGCCCACTCGCCGAAAACGCGAAGGCCAGATGGTGCTTCTGATCGACGCAGGGAGCGGTTCCTGATTACGTCACGTTCCCCGAGCGCCGCGCTGCTGGAGGTCCCTTCCTCTCCGCTTATAC
>DASSFA010000177.1:0-16502 GCA_035694895.1 Rhodanobacteraceae bacterium
GTCCAGGCCCTCGCGCAGCAGGTTGATGCCGACCAGCACGTCGAACTTGCCCAGGCGCAGGTCGCGGATGATCTCCACGCGCTCGACCGTTTCGATATCCGAATGCAGATAACGCACCTTGACGCCGTTCTCGTGCAGGAAGTCGGTGAGGTTCTCGGCCATGCGCTTGGTCAGCGTGGTGATCAGCACGCGATCGCCCAGCGCGACGCGCTGCTTGATCTCGCCGAGCACGTCGTCCACCTGGCTGCGCGCCGGACGCACCTCCACTTCCGGGTCCACCAGGCCGGTCGGGCGCACCACCAGCTCGACCACGCTGCCACCGGATTTCTCCAGTTCGTATTTGCCGGGCGTGGCCGAAACGAAGATCGTGCGCGGCTCGCGCGCTTCCCATTCCGCGAAGCGCAGCGGCCGGTTGTCGAGCGCGCTCGGCAGGCGGAATCCGAATTCCACCAGCGTCTCCTTGCGCGAGCGGTCGCCCTTGTACATCGCGCCGAGCTGCGGAACGGTGACGTGCGACTCGTCCACCACCAGCAATGCGTCCGGCGGCAGGTAGTCGAACAGCGTCGGCGGCGGTTCCCCTGCCTGGCGGCGCGTGAGGTGCCGCGAGTAATTCTCGATGCCCGAACAGAAGCCGATTTCGCTCAGCATCTCGATGTCGTAGCGCGTGCGCTGCTCCAGGCGCTGCGCCTCGACCAGCTTGTTTTCCTTGCGCAGGTGATCCAGCCAGTCGGTCAGCTCCAGCTTGATCGTCTCGATCGCGTTCAACACCGACTGCCGCGTGCTGGCGTAGTGCGTGCGCGGATAGACGGTGTAACGCTGGATCTTGCGGATGGTCTCGCCGGTCAGCGGATCGAACAGCGCCAGCGACTCCACCTCGCCATCGAACAGCTCGATCCGCAGGGCCTCGGTTTCGTTCTCCGCCGGGAACACGTCCACCGTTTCGCCACGCACGCGATAGGTGCCGCGATGCAGTTCCATCTCGTTGCGCGTGTACTGAAGTTCGGTGAGATGGCGGATCAGTTCGCGCTGGTTGACGTGCTCGCCGACCGACAGGATCAGCCGCAGCGAAAGATAGTCCTCCGGATTGCCGAGGCCGTAGATCGCCGACACCGTGCCGACGATCAGCGCGTCGCGGCGCGACAGCAGCGCCTTGGTGGCCGCCAGCCGCATCTGCTCGATGTGCTCGTTGAGCGAGGAATCCTTCTCGATGTAGGTGTCGCTGGAAGGCACGTAGGCTTCCGGCTGGTAGTAGTCGTAGTAGCTGACGAAATACTCCACCGCGTTGTGCGGGAAGAACTCGCGGAACTCGCCGTACAACTGCGCGGCCAGTGTCTTGTTGGGCGCCAGCACCAGGGTCGGTTTCTGCACCGCCTGCACGACGTTGGCAATCGTGAAGGTCTTGCCCGAACCGGTGACGCCCAGCAGCGTCTGGGCAGCGAGGCCCGAGTCGAAACCTTCGATCAGCTTCTCGATCGCGCGCGGCTGGTCGCCGGCGGGCTTGTACGGCGCGACGAGCTGGAACCGCTCGTCGCTGCGCTGGATGCTTTCCATCACGCCATTCTATAAGGCCGGGATGACACACCATGTAGGCGCGTGCCGACGCAATCAAGCGTCGCGCGCCGCTGCCGCCCGACCTCCGGCAAACCCACCATTTCCTCCGTCGCTCACGTCGGGGAACGGTCATGGCCGTTGGAACGGATCCGCATCAGCGCGGGCTCACCTTGATCGAACTGCTGATCGTGCTGAGCATCGCCGCAATCCTCGCGATCATCGGCATGCCCGCGCTCGGTACGATGCTGGCGCGCTCGCACCGGCACTCGGCCGAGGGCGCGCTGCGGGCCAGCCTGATGCACGCGCGCGAAATGGCGATAACCCGGCACATGCAGGTGATCGTCTGCCCCAGCGCGGATCACCGCACCTGCGCGGGGTGGGACGACTGGCAGGAAGGCTGGCTGATCGCCGCGGACGCGGATCGCGACCGGGAACCGGATGCCGGCATGCCGCTGGCAGTATTCGACGCCATGCCCGCGCAAATGCGCGTGGTCAGCAGCGGCGGCCGGCCGCGCGTCATATTCCGCCCGGATGGCAGTGCGTCGGGAACCAACGCGCAACTCACCATCTGCCATCGTGGTGACGCGCACGAAGGCCTCGCGGTGGTGGTCGCCAATTCTGGTCGCGTGCGCGTGGCGGATGCCCAGCCGGCCCGCCTGCAGGCCTGCCTGGCGGGCGCCGGATGACCGCCACTGCCGATGATACGTTTGTTCACGATTCGCGCGTGCCCGGCTGGCGCGCCCGCCGAGCCATGACTTCCGGCAGTGGCACAGTTCTTGATCCCTCTCGCTTGCCAACGTTGCGTTGGCGCGAGTGTGAGGGGTAGACCATGAAACGTGCACTGATCACGGTACTGGCTCTGGGCCTCGCCGTCAGCTCCTTCGGCCTCTGCGTCGCCGAGATGTTCTGACCGGCACCGCACGTCGAAGTCGCGCATCCCATGCACATGCGGCCCGGTCCGGCCGCCGCCTGACAGCCGCCGCGCGGCTGCCGCCGGGTCGCTGTGCACCACGAACACGCCTCACAACCGCCCCATCGCGAACTGCACCAGCAGGCTGCTGACCGCCACCGCAATCCATACGCCCAACCCCAGCAGGATCGGCCGCGGCCCGCTGGCGATCATCCTGCGCAGATCTGCCGAAAGGCCGATCGCGGTGAGCGCCACCACGATCAGGAATTCCGCAAGCTCGTGAATCGCCGGCAGCAACGTCGTCGGAACCAGCCCCACCGTCCGCACCGCCGAGGCGACCAGGAACCACAGGATGAACCAGGGGAAGATGCGCTTGAGGCTGAAATCCGCCGCACCTTTCCTCTTCTCGCGCACCGCCGTCGTCACCGCCAGCACGACGCACACCGGAATGATCAACGTCGCGCGGGTCAGCTTGACGATGGTCGCGTAGTCGCCGGCCGCATGGCTGTAGCTGTAACCGGCGCCGACCACCGAAGAGGTGTCGTTGATCGCGGTGCCGGCCCACAGGCCGAATCCGAGGTCCGACAGGTGCATGAGGTGGCCGAGCAGCGGGAACAGCAGGACCGCGACCACGTTGAACAGGAAAATGGTGGAGATCGCGAACGCCGTGTCGTGTTCGTCCGGGTTGATGATCGGCGTCACCGCGGCGATCGCCGAACCGCCGCAGATCGCCGTGCCGACGCCGATCAACACCTTCAGATGGTCGTGCACGCCGAGCAACCTGCCCAGCGCCCACGCGGCGAGGAACGCGGTGCTCATGGTGATGAGCGTGACCGACAGCGATTCCAGTCCGGTCTTCGCCACCTGGTCCAGGCTGAGCCCGAAGCCCAGCGCCATGATCGACCACTGCAGGACCTGCTTGCCGGCGAAACGGATGCCCGGCGTGAAGCGTGCGCCGGGCGCGAACCCGTTGCGCACCGCGATCCCAAGCACGATCCCGATCACCGGCCCGCCGATCAGCGGCGCGAGATGTCCGAGCCCCAGGGCGATCAGCGCGATGGCAAGCGCGAGGGCAAGGCCGGGCACGTGCTCGGCGTAACCGGGCGCGGCACGGGTGACGATTGCGTTCATCAAGAAATCCGGTGCGGAGGGCGTCCATTCTCCCGTCCGCTTCCAATCAGTAAAACTTTGAATATTTGATCGATGCGATAGACTTTACTTATGCTCAACCTCACCCCGCGCCAGCTCGAGGTGTTCGTCCAGACCGCGCTGCTGGGCAGCCTGCGTGCCGCCGCCGAACGCGTGCACCTGACCCAGCCCGCCGCGAGCATGGCGCTGGCCGAACTGGAGCGGCAGCTCGGCTCGCCGTTGTTCGACCGCGAGCGCGGGCGGCTGCATCTGAATGCGCGCGGACGCGAACTGCTGCCGCGCGCGCGGGAACTGCTGGAACGCCATGCCGAATTCGGCCAGCTCGCTCGCGGCAAGCCCACCACGCTCTCCGGCGAATTGCGGATCGGCACCAGCAATACCGTCGGCAATTACCGGGTAGGCGAACTGCTGGGCGGCTTCGTGCGCGCGCACCCGCAGGTGGCGATCCGGCTGCACGTGGCCAATACCGACAGCATCGCCGCGTTGCTGCTGGATCACGCGCTCGATATCGGCTGCGTGGAAGGGACGGTTGCGCATCCGCAACTGCAACTGAAACCCTGGCGCTCCGACCGCCTGCGCGTATGCGCGGCACCCGACCATCCGCTGGCGCGCAAGCGCTCGGTCAAGCCCGCCGACTTCGCCGGCGCACGCTGGGTACTGCGCGAACCAGGCTCGGCCACGCGCGTGATGACCGAACGCGCGCTCTCGCAACTTCCACCGGGCGAACTCGTGCTGGAACTGGACCAGACCGAAGCGATCAAGCAGGCCGTTGCCGCGGGATTGGGCATCGCGTGCCTGCCCGAAGTCGCGCTCACGGACGCGCTCGCGACGGGCCGGCTGAAGGTGCTCAGGACTCCTTTCCTCGACCTGCGTCGCACACTCTCGCTGTTGCTGCACAAGCAGCGCTACCGTGGCGCGCTGCTGGAAACCTTTCTGCACAGCCTGTGAGCGATCGGCCGAAACGAAAATGCCCGCATCGCTGCGGGCATTTCGAATCGGTGGCGCCCGAACTTGGACTCGAACCAAGGACCCCCAGATTAACAGTCTAGTGCTCTAACCAGCTGAGCTATTCGGGCGTTTTTTGGAAACTCTGCTTCGATCCTTCCCTGGAGCGCTCTCCTCTCGGCATCCTTGCCTCGCCCTCGCGTCGCGCGCGGAATGCCATTCAAGGCATTCCGCCAGCGCGCGCCGCTCGACCAGCTGAGCTATTCGGGCGCGGGGAACAGTGAATTATCCGGGCCTTTGCGGTAGCTGTCAAAGCCATCGGGGCCAACCCGGAAGCGCTCCGAAACGCGTCAGACCGCCCCCGCAGGCTCTTCCGCACCGGCGATGCGATAGCACGGCACGTATTCGCGACCCGGCAGCTTCATGCGGTGCTGGGCGACGAAGCCGCGCAGCAGCGCATCCAGCGCGTGCATGATCCTCGGATCGCCGTTGATCACGAACGGTCCCTTCTTGTCTATTTCGTGGAGGCCCTCTTCCTTGACGTTGCCGGCGACGATGCCGGAGAACGCACGGCGCAGGTCCGCGGCCAGCAGGTGCGGATCGCGATCGTTGTGCAGGTTCAGCGCGGCCATGTTCTCGTGGGTCGGCTGGAACGGGACCTGGAAATCGTAGGGAACCTTGAGCGCCCAGTTGAAGAAGAATGCATCGTGCTGTTCGACGCGCTGCTGGCGAACGCGTTCGATGCCGTCGCGGATCTCGTGCGCGACCTCGATCGGGTCGTCAATGATGATGCGGTAGCGCCGACTGATGCCCTTGCCGAGTGCCAGCCGCAGGAACGTGTCTATCTGCTCGAAGTACGGCGCCGCCACCGCCGGCCCGGCGAACACCAGCGGGAACGGCACGTGCGCGTTTTCCGGATGCAACAGGACGCCGAGGAGGTAGAGGATTTCCTCGCAGGTGCCGACGCCGCCCGGGAATACGATGAAACCGTGGCCGATGCGCACGAAGGCTTCCAGCCGCTTCTCGATGTCGGGCAGGATCACCAGGTTGTTCACGATCGGATTGGGCGACTCGGCGGCGATGATGCCCGGCTCGGTCAGGCCGATGTAGCGGTTCTTGTAATGGCGCTGCTTGGCGTGCGCGATGGTAGCGCCCTTCATCGGCCCCTTCATCGCACCCGGACCGCAGCCGGTGCAGATGTCCATGCCGCGCAGGCCGAGCTGGTACCCGACCGTCTTGCTGTAGTCGTATTCCTCGCGCGAGATCGAATGCCCGCCCCAGCATACTGCAAGGTTCGGGCTGGAGCGCGCGCGCAGCACGCGCGCGTTGCGCAGGATGTCGAACACGGCATGCGTGATGCCGCTGCTGTCGTGCAGGTCGAACTGGCCGGCATCGAGTTGCGTGGACACGTACACGATATCGCGCACCACCGCGAACAGCAGTTCGTTGGTGCCGCGGATGATCCGGCCGTCCACGAAGGCCTGCGCCGGCGCATTGACGAGCTCCAGCTGCACTCCGCGATCCTGTTGCAGCACCTGGATGTCGAAGTCGCGGTAGCGGTCCAGCATCGTGCGTGCGTCGTCGTGCACCTCGCCGGAGGTGAGCACCGCGAGCGCGCACGAGCGCAACAGCCCATGCAGGCCGGAGGCGGTGGCATCGCGCAGGCGCGCGATCTCCCGTCGCGAAAGCACGTCCAGCGTGCCGGCCGGCGTGACCCGGGCGCTGACGGTTTGCGGTGCGGTGCGGGGCTGCGCGTCGTTCATTCCCTGGATTTCCAGATCACCAATGATGGGCCGCAAGCATGGTCGCGCCGCGCGGCGATGGTCAAGCGGTCAGGCCGGGTGGAGATAGGCTGCGACACCGCTCAGCACCATCTGTACCGATAGCGCTACCAGCAGCATGCCCATCAGCCGCTCCAGCGCGGTGAGCACGCTCTCGCCCAGCCATCGAAACAGATAGGTCGAGGAAAGCAGGATCACCGCGGTCGCCAGCCACGCGGCGAACAGCGCAATGCCCCATTGCGCGGTGTGTCCCGGCTGCGAATTGGTGAGCAGCAGCAGCGCGGCCATCGCCGAGGGACCGGCGACTCCCGGAATGGCCAGTGGCACGATGAACGGCTCGCCCTGCCCCACCGGGCCGAAGATGCCGCCATCGCGCGGCGGGAACACCATCTTGATGCCGATCAGGAACAGCACGATGCCGCCGCCGATGCTGACCGACTCCTGTTTCAGTTGCAGCGAATGCAGGATCACCTGGCCGCCGAGCAGGAACGCAATCAGCACGGCCAGCGCGATCAGCAGCTCGCGCATCATCACCCAGCGCCGCCGCTGCGGCGGCACGTGCTTCAGCAGCGACAGGAAGAACGGAATGTTGCCGAGCGGATCCAGGATCAGGAACAGCAGGATCCCGGCCGACAGCGTGGTCATCTGGGTTTCCATCGCGTTCCGCGCACCTGCAGCAATGTTTCGTCATTCCGGACCCGGCGCCGCCGCAATCCGGAATCTCGCTTCTGACCTTCGTACAGCAGATTCCGGGTTCCGCGCTGTGCGCGGCCCCGGAATGACGGCAATTTTCCCGCCTGCCCTCCCGAACTCCCGAGTCACGCTTCCCGCAAATCCAGCAGCTTGCCCCGCGCTCCCATCGCCTGCGAGGACAGAAGATACACGACCGCGGCGGCGGCGGCCTCAGGCGTGGCGACCGCGTCCGCATCCTCGCCAAACCAGGCCATGCGGCGCAGCGCGGTGCGCATCGGCGCGGGTAGCAACGCGTGCACGCGCAGGCTGGAGCCTTCGGTTTCCTCATGCAGGATCGAGGCGAAGCCTTCCAGCGCGGCCTTGGCCGTGCCGTACGCGCCCCAGTGCGCGCGCCCCATGCGTTCGCGATCGTCCAGCACGAACACCACCGCGGAATCGGCGCGCTCCTGCAGCAGCGGCATGCAGGCTTGCGTCAGCAGGAAAGGGGCGCTGACGTTGACGTGCAGCGTTTCCACCCATTCCTTCTGCTTGTGCATCGCGACCGGCGTCAGCCCGTCGAAGCGCGCGGCCGCGTGGACGATGCCATCCAGCCGGCCGAGTTCGTTGCCGATCATCTCCGCCAATGATTCGTAGTCCGCGGGCGTGGCGCCGAGCAGGTCGATCAACTGGATGATCGGCGGCCGCGCTTCCGGCAGCGATGCGACTTCGTCATAGACGCGTTCGATGGCACGTCGCTTGCGCCCGGCCAGCAGCACGGTCGCGCCCGCGCCCGCGCAGGCCAGCGCGGTCGCGCGGCCCAGGCCACCCGTCGCACCGGTGATCAGGATGACGCGATCCTTCAGCGCATCGGCAGCCGGCGCGTAACCGGCCGGCAGGTGCGCGAGCGGCAGGCTCATTGCGCAGCCTTGGCCTCTTGCACCATGCGTTGCAGTTCGCCGGACTGGTACAGCTCCAGCGTGATGTCGCAGCCACCGATCAGTTCGCCGTTGATGTAGAGCTGCGGGAAGGTCGGCCAGTTGGAGTAGCGCGGCAGGTTGGCGCGGATCTCCGGGTCTTCCAGCACGTTCACCGAGAAGAATTCCGCGCCGGCGGCGTTCAGCGCCTGCACGGTCCGCGCGGAGAAGCCGCACATCGGGAACTGCGGCGTGCCTTTCATGTACAGCACGATCGGGTGTCCCTCGAGCGTGCTCTTGATGCGTTCGTTTATGTCCATGTGTATTGGGTTTAGAATGACGAATGGCGTTGCGCCGAGAACCGTAATTGTAGCAGGCGCGCGGCAGACCCTCCCCGGGCGGTTTGAAACGTCGCGAGCGAAGGCAGGTTGCGTGCGCCGGAGCGCAGGTCGAGATCTTTGCGCCCATGCGATGCATTGATGGCATCGCATGCAAAGATCGAAGGTGGGGCAGGATGCCGATCGGAAACGGCTCCATGGATGGTTACCCGCCCGGACCCGAGCACCGCCGCGCGCAACATAGCGATTGAATGATTGAATCAGGCCGAGCGCAGTAGTTTCAAACAGCCCGTTACGACCATTGCAAGGAGCGAGAACCATGGCGAACGAACTTCCCCCGCTGCCCTATGACCGCAACGCGCTGGCGCCGCACATCTCGGCGGAAACGCTGGAGTTCCACCACGACAAGCACCACAAGGCGTACGTGGACAACCTCAACAAGATGATCGACGGCACCGATTTCGCCGACATGAATCTCGAGGACATCGTGCGCAAGGCCACCGGCGGCATGTTCAACAACGCCGCGCAGGCCTGGAACCACACGTTCTACTGGAACTGCCTGTCGCCCAAGGGCGGCGGCGAAGCCACCGGCAAGCTGGCCGATGCGATCAAGAAGGCGTTCGGCGGCTTCGACAAGTTCAAGGAGGAATTCTCCAAGGTCGCCGCGACCACGTTCGGTTCCGGCTGGGCCTGGCTGGTGCAACGCGCCGACGGCTCGCTGGGCATCGTCAGCACCTCCAACGCGGGCACGCCGATCACCGGTAGCGACCGGCCGCTGCTGACCTGTGATGTCTGGGAACACGCCTATTACATCGACTACCGCAACGCCCGCCCGAAATACATCGAGGCGTTCTGGAACGTGGTGAACTGGGACTTCGCGGGCACGCAGATGGCGTGAGGCGTGATGAATCCCCTTCCCCCGTTCACGGGGGAAGGTGGCGCGTAGCGCCGGATGGGGGCCGTAATTGCGCCGATCTTCGCAAGCCGGCTTCGACATCCATGTCTTTTTTCCGCGCCGTCCCACGGCGCGGGTTACTTTGTTTGGGAAAGTAACCAAAGCCATCGGCGCCGGCCATCCATGGCCTGCGTTTTCGCATCGCGAATATCTCCGCGCTGAATGGCGTAGGGTCTTTGCGCCGCCACGGTTTGAGCCCCGCGCCGCGGTGACTTAAGCTGCGCGTTTTGCGCGATCGTCATCGCGTCCCGGGGAATTCGTTTGGACCGGAAGCCCGCCGCCCGCCGCCGCCCGCGGCTGCTCGCCCTGCTCACCGCCCTGGTGCTGGCCCTCATCGTGGCCGCGCTGAATTTCGTGCTGTGGGGCGTGGCCGATCGGCCGACCCATGTCGAAACCTGGCAGGGCCGGATCGGCGGCTTCGCCTACAGCGCCTACCAGCGTTACCAGAGCCCCTTCAACGACACGCATCCGAGCGATGCCGAACTGGACGGCGATCTTGCGCTGCTTTCGCGATATACGCGTCGCATCCGCACCTACTCGTCGCTGGAGAGCCCATCCATCCCGCGGCTGGCGATGAAACACGACCTCGACCTGCTCGCGGGCGCGTGGCTGGATCGGCGCGAAGACAACAACGAGCATGAGCTCGATGCGCTGATCGCGCAGGCGCGACGCTGGCCGGACATCAAGCGGGTGATGGTCGGCAACGAGGTGCTGCTGCGCAACGACATGTCGCCGCGCGAACTGATGGCGTACCTCGATCGCGCGCGCGCGGCGATCCGGCAGCCCGTTTCCACCGCGGAGCCGTGGCACATCTGGATGAAGTACCCGGAGCTGGCGCAGCACGTGGATTTCATCACCGTCCACCTGCTGCCCTACTGGGAAGGGGTGCCGGTCAGGAACGGACAGGCCATCGGCGAAGCGCTGACACGCTACGGGCAGTTGCAGCGCCTTTTCCCGCACAAGCACATCGTGATCGGCGAAATCGGCTGGCCCTCCAACGGCGACCGCTTCGAATACGCCAAGCCATCCATCGCGAACGAGGCGATCTTCCTGCGGCAGTGGCTCAACGTCGCGCGCGAACGCGGCATCGACTACTACCTGATGGAAGCGATCGACCAGCCGTGGAAGGAAGCGCTGGGCGGGCGCCGCGTCGAAGCCTATTGGGGCATGTTCGATTCCTATCGCCACCTGAAGTTTCCGTTGACAGGTCCGGTGCTGGAGGACGTGAACTGGCCCTGGAAAGCCACTGCCGCCGCCGCACTGGCGTTCCTGCCGATGCTGTGGTTCGCATTCGCCTTCTCGCGGTTCCGGCTGGTTGGGCGCTTCGTGTTCCTGGCGCTCATCCAGCTCGCCGCCGCGCTGATCGTATGGTCGGCGACGGTGCCGTTCTTCTTCTATCTGGATGTGGTGGACTGGGGCATGCTGGTGCTGCTGTTCCCGGCCCAGCTCGCCATCCTCGCGATCCTGCTGATCAACGGCTTCGAATTCACCGAAGTCCTGTGGCGCAAACGCTGGCTTCGGCACTTCGGCTTGCTGCAACCCGATCCACCGGAGCGGCAGCCGTTCGTCTCGATCCACCTGGCCTGCTACAACGAGCCGCCGGAGATGGTGATCGCCACGCTCGATTCGCTGGCCGCGCTCGACTACCACAACTTCGAAGTGCTGGTGATCGACAACAACACCAAGAACGAGGAAGTGTGGAAGCCCGTGCAGGCTTATTGCGAAAAACTCGGCCCGCGCTTCCGCTTCTTCCACCTCGATCCGTGGCCGGGCTTTAAGGCCGGCGCGCTGAATTTCGGCCTGAAGGAAACCGATCCGCGCGCGCAGGTGATCGCCGCGATCGACGCCGATTACGTGGTGCGCGCGGACTGGCTTTCCGCGCTGACCGGCTACTTCCATGACCCCAGGATAGCGGTCGTGCAATGCCCGCAGGCTCACCGCGACTGGGAGCACAACGCGTTCCGGCGCATGACCAGCTGGGAATCCGACGGCTTCTTCCGGATCGGCATGCACCATCGCAACGAGCGCAACGCGATCATCCAGCACGGCACCATGACGATGGTGCGTCGCTCGGCGCTGGAAGGCACCGGCGGCTGGGCGGAATGGACGATCTGCGAGGATGCGGAACTGGGCCTGCGGCTGATGCACGCCGGCTACGATCTCGTGTACGTGGATGAAGTGATGGGCCGGGGGCTGCTGCCGGCGGACTTCGCCGCCTACAAGTCGCAGCGCAACCGCTGGGCTTTCGGCGCGATGCAGATCCTCAAGGGCCGCTGGGGCTGGATGGTGCACCGCGGTCCGCTGAGCGCCGGCCAGCGCTTCCACTTCCTCACCGGCTGGTTCTCGTGGTTCGCCGATGCCCTGCATCTGGTGTTCACGCTGATGGCGCTGGCGTGGACGATCGGCATGCTCGCCGCGCCCTCGGTATTCAGCCTGCCGATGCAGTTGTTCCTGATCCCGGTGCTGGGCTTCTTCGTTGCGAAGACGCTGTTCGGCATCGTGCTGTTCCGCGCACGGGTGCCGTGCTCCTGGCGCGAGACGATCATGGCCTCCGTCGCGAGCATGGGATTGAGCCAC
This sequence comes from Rhodanobacteraceae bacterium, assembly GCA_035694895.1. GTDB lineage: Bacteria > Pseudomonadota > Gammaproteobacteria > Xanthomonadales > Rhodanobacteraceae > 66-474. Next base: position 11,793 of record DASSFA010000177.1, read on the forward strand.
GCGATCGCACGCGGCATCTGGCGGGGCCTCTTCAAGAAGCAGGGCGTGTTCGTGCGCACCGCCAAGAGCCGCAGGCTGGGCAAGAAAAAGCCGAGCGCGTTCACTCCCGTGCGCGAGGAAATGCTGATGGCCATGGCGCTGGCGCTCGCCATCATCGGCATGGCGATCGACTACGGCGGCCAATACCTGGAAGGCCAGTTGTGGATGCTGATCCTGGCCGCGCAGGCGATTCCCTATGTCTCGGCGGTGATCGGCGCGTGGGTCGCCAAACGTTCGGGCGAATCGGAAGCTAGGAGTTCCTCAGAGCTTCCAGTACCGGCGTAACCTGCTGTCCACGGCCCAGTTCCCCTCCCACGCGCCGCAGCGCACCTGCGAGCGCCTGGTCATCGCGCGCACGCAGCGTGGCGTGGCCGACCTTGCGCCCGGCGCGCGGCGACTTGCCGTAATCGTGCCAGTGCGCGTCGGATTCGCGCAGGATCGCATTCGCGTCCGGCAGCTCGCCGATCCAGTTCAGCATGCAACTGCGGCCGAGCGCGGCAGTGTCGCCCAGCGGCAGGCCGAGCACCGCCCGCACGTGGTTCTCGAATTGCGACGTGAGCGCGCCCTCGATGGTCCAGTGCCCGGAGTTGTGCACGCGCGGCGCCATTTCGTTGCCGAGCAGCCTGCCTTCGTGCACGAACAATTCGAGCGCGAACACCCCGACGTAATCCAGCTTCTCCGCAAGCACGCGCGCAAGATCGAACGCGTGCGCCCGCAGGCGCGGATCGACATTCGCCGGCGCAAGGCTCGCGGAGAGGATGCCCTCGGAATGCCAGTTGCGCGTCAAGGGCCAGGTGCGGAAATCGCCGCCGCGCCCGCGCACCGCGACAACCGACACTTCGTATTCGAACGGCACGAAGGCTTCCAGGATCAGCCCGTGCGCATTCGCGCCCAACGCCTGCCATGCCGCATCGGCGTCCGCGATGGAACGCAGGCGGAACTGGCCCTTGCCGTCGTACCCCAGCCTCCGCGTCTTCAGTATCGCCGGCGCACCGACCTTGCGCAGCGCGGCGTCCAGATCGGCGCGCGTGTCCACCGGTGCAAACTCGGGGGTGTCCAGCCCGCATTCGCGGAAAAGGGTCTTCTCGGCCAATCGATCCTGCGCGGTGCTGAGCGCGCGCGGATTCGGAAACACCTGCGTGCGTTCGGCCAGCCACTTCGCCGTTTCCGCCGGCACGTTCTCGAAATCGAAAGTCGCGACGTCCACCTGCCGCGCGAATTTCTCCAGTGCGTCGAAGTCGCGCCAGTCGGCGCGGATCAGCGGCGCGACCTGTCCCGCGCACGCTTCGGCTGCGCCATCCACGACCACGAAACGCACGCCCAGCGGCGCGCCGGCCAGTACCAGCATGCGCGCGAGCTGGCCGCCGCCCAGGATTCCGATAGTGCCCATCAGTTCAACGCCGTTTCGCCGCTTTGCGCGGATCGGGATTTTTCAATACCTGCGCGGTCTGGTTGGCGCGGAACTTGTCCAGCGCCCTGGCCACTTTCGAATCATTCAACCCGATGACCGCCACGGCCAGCAGCGCGGCATTGATCGCGCCGGGTTTGCCGATCGCCAGCGAGCCGACCGGAATGCCGGCGGGCATCTGCGCGATCGAGAGCAGCGAGTCCAGCCCTTTCAGGGCCTTCGATTCCACCGGCACGCCCAGCACCGGCACGCGCGTCTTGGAGGCCAGCATGCCGGGCAGATGCGCGGCGCCGCCCGCGCCGGCGATGATCGCCTGCAGGCCGCGCGCGGCGGCAGTTTCCGCGTAGGCGAACAGCTTGTCGGGGGTGCGATGCGCGGACACCACCTGCACTTCGTGCGCGATGCCGAACTGCGCCAGCGTTTCCGCGGCGTGCTGCATGGTTTCCCAGTCAGACTGCGAGCCCATCACCACGCCGACGCGCGGTTGCTGCTTCGTTTTCATGGTCCGGCGGCTCATGGCCTATTCGCAACCGGCCAAGCGAGCCGCGTTGCTTCCGCAGCGGCCGCCAGACAAGGCGCGCGCCGCAGAACCATAGTCATTCTATGGTCAAGGGGCGCGCTGCCGTATGACGGTCGCTGCGGAGCAACCCGAAGGGCCGTTGCCCATTGCCCGCATGGCCGCGTCATCGTTCGTTGATGTATCGACATACATCTTCCTCGCTCTTCCTTGCCCTGCAGGCAATGGGCCGACGGCGCGACCGCTTGGCCGGCTGTGAACAGGCCGAAAAACGGCTATTGTACGCAAGTGCGCGGCGGCAGTCCGGTCGTCGCGAATGGATCCCGGAGGCCCTCGCGTGGACAAGCGGTTGCTCGACATCCTGTGCGATCCGGTCAGCAAGACCCCGCTCCGCATGCTCAGCCCTGCGGAACTGGAAGCGCTCAACCGCGCGGTGGCGGCCGCCGCGCTGGATACCGTCCGTGGCGAGAAGGTCACGGGCCCGCTTGCGGCGGGGTTGATCACGGTGGATGGCAAGGTCGTCTACCGCATCGAGGACGACATCCCGGTGATGCTGCCGGACGAAGGCATCGGCACTTTGCAGCTCGCCGATTTCCCGCGTTGAGCACGACGATTGCAACGTGATGGCCATCACGTTTCGGCAACGGGGCTCCGCCATACTTTGTGACAATTCGCCCCGGCCAAGACAGGCGCCGCATGTCCAGCTCCCCGAATGAGCTCCGCCCCGACGACAACAAGGTCGTCGAGCTGGCTGGCCGTGGCGACCCGCGCAGCGAACGCGTGGGCGAGTTGCTCGGCGCGGTGCGCGCGCTCACGCTGAAACGCGCCCATGAACTGGTTTCCACCCTGCTCGACAACGTGGACGATGCGTTGTTCGACCTCGCCGAGAAAGCCGAGAGCAACGCCGTTCAGACGCAGTTCTTCGACGGCATGCGCGAGGTGCGCAAGCGCCGGCCGCTGCTGGAGCGACTGTTCGGCGAGCAGGTCGCGCGCAACTTCAACGAATTCGCGGCCGGCCAGCCGCGCAAGCGGCGCGGAAATGCTTCGGCCAGTACCCGCACCGGCGAGCTTGCGCTGGTGGATGACCGCGACCTTGAGGAATCGCTTGCGGTCGCGAGCATGGTCAGCAAGGCCGAAGGCCGCCTCAACAGCCCGCTGCATGCCCTGAACCAGCGGCTGGCCGTGATCTGCGGCGGCCAGCACATCGAGGACGGCACCAATCCGCTCGGCCCGGCTTCGCTCGCGTATGCGTTCCGCACTGCGTTGCGCGAACTCGAGGTGGACATCAAGGTTCGGCTGATCGTGTTGAAGCTGTTCGAGCGCTACGTTTTGGCCGGGCTCGATGCGCTGTATCACGAAGTGAACGTGCAACTGATGGAGGCCGGCGTGCTGCCGCACCTGCGGCACGTGATCGCGCGCGTACCCTCGTCCGCGGATACGGATGGAAACCGGGAGCGCCGCTCGACCGATGCGCCACCCGACGCCTCCACGGGTTCGGCGTTGGGCGGCGATTCGGCCGGCCTGCATGCGCAGTTGATGCGCACGCTGACCGCGTTGCTCGCGTCCCGGCGCCAGACGCGGCCGGCCGATGCCGCACCCGACACGACCGGCGGCAACCCGGCGATCGCCTCGCTGACGCCCGCCGAGCTTCTTGGCGCACTGACCCTGCTCCAGGGCGAAGCGGCATCATTCTCCGCGCAACCGCCGGTGGTGGACCACGACGCGGCCGTGCAGATGGTGCAGCGCCTGAAGGACGAACTGCTCGCCCAGATCCGGCGCCTTTCGGGCGAAGAGCGGGCGCACGTGTCCGGTGCCGACGAGGACACCATCGACCTGGTGGGGATGCTGTTCGAATACATCCTGCAGGACCAGACCATCCCGGCGCCGCTGCGGCTGCTGCTGGCGCGTTTGCAGATCCCGTACGTCAAGGTGGCGATCCTCGATCGGCGCATGTTTGCGCACGCCTCGCATCCTGCGCGCAGGTTGCTCGACCTGCTGGCCGACACGGCCAAGGGCTGGTCGGAGGACTCCGATCGCGACGGTCGCCTGTACGAGAAATTCCGGGGCGTCGTCGAAACGGTGCTCGGCGAATTCGACGATGACATCGGCGCGTTCGAACGTCAGCTCGAGGACTTCGAAGGTTTCGTCGAAAGCAACCGCAAGCGCGCCGATCTTGCCGAACAGCGCGCCACCGAGGCCGCACGCGGCCGCGAACGCCTGCAGGAGGCACGCCGCCGCGCCGCCCGCGAGATCGTCGCGCGCACGGAGGGGCATCCACTGCCCGCCCTGTTGCAGAACGTCCTGGCGCGGCCTTGGGCGAATTACCTCGTGCTGGTACTGCTGCGCCATGGCGAGACCTCGCAGGATTTCCACGACGCGTTGGCCTTCATCGAGGATTTCGCCCGTACCGCGGAGGTTCCCGCGGACGAGGGCGCGCGCGAACAGTTGCGCGAAATGCTCCCCTCGCTCGAAAAGAGCCTGCGCCACGGTCTCGTGACCGTGGCCTTCCAGGAACCGGATTTGCACCAGCTCCTGGGCGAACTCCACGAGTTCTGGGCCAGGCAGCTTGGGGAAAGTCCCGAAGCCGCCACGAGCGAAGCGGGCGAAGCCCTGGTTTCGATCGCCACGCAAGTGGAGGCGATCCTGGAAGAAGAGCCCTCGGAAGCTCCTCTCGAGGTCGCGGTGTCCATTGGCGATCTCGAATCGGTGCAGGCGGTCCGCGCACTGAAAGTCGGCACCTGGATCG